>JACKIM010000001.1:600000-892500 GCA_020638465.1 Geminicoccaceae bacterium | reverse complement strand
GGTAGTGACGGCGCTCGTAGATGGTTCATCCTTATCGGATTGGATGGGCTGTGAAGGGCGTCCAGGAAATAGCTCCCACATGAGACCGTACCCGAAACCGACACAGGTGGACTGGTTGAGTATACCTAGGTGCTTGAGAGAACGGTATTGAAGGAACTCGGCAAAATACCCCCGTAACTTCGGGAGAAGGGGGACCCCTTGATGGGCAACCATCGGGGGGTGGCACAGACCAGGGGGTGGCGACTGTTTACTAAAAACACAGGGCTCTGCGAAGTCGCAAGACGACGTATAGGGTCTGACGCCTGCCCGGTGCCGGAAGGTTAAGAGGAGCGGTGCAAGCTGCGAATCGAAGCCCCGGTAAACGGCGGCCGTAACTATAACGGTCCTAAGGTAGCGAAATTCCTTGTCGGGTAAGTTCCGACCTGCACGAATGGCGTAACGACTGCCCCACTGTCTCCAATACCGACTCAGCGAAATTGAATTCCCCGTGAAGATGCGGGGTACCCGCGGTCAGACGGAAAGACCCCGTGCACCTTTACTACAACTTTACAGTGGTACTAGGTGGCGCATGTGTAGGATAGGTGGGAGCCATTGAAGTCGAGCCGCCAGGTTCGATGGAGGCAGCCTTGAAATACCACCCTTGCGGCACTTGGTATCTAACCGCGGCCCGTTATCCGGGTCCGGGACCCTGTATGGTGGGTAGTTTGACTGGGGCGGTCGCCTCCCAAAGAGTAACGGAGGCGCGCGAAGGTTGGCTCAGACTGGTCGGAAACCAGTCGTCGCGTGCAAGAGCAAAAGCCAGCCTGACTGCGAGGCCGACGGGCCGAGCAGAGACGAAAGTCGGCTCTAGTGATCCGGTGGTCCCGCGTGGAAGGGCCATCGCTCAACGGATAAAAGGTACGCCGGGGATAACAGGCTGATACTACCCAAGAGTCCCCATCGACGGTAGTGTTTGGCACCTCGATGTCGGCTCATCACATCCTGGGGCTGAAGCAGGTCCCAAGGGTTCGGCTGTTCGCCGATTAAAGTGGTACGTGAGCTGGGTTTAGAACGTCGTGAGACAGTTCGGTCCCTATCTGCCGTGGGTGTTCGAGACTTGCGAGGATCTGCCCTTAGTACGAGAGGACCGGGGTGGACGTACCTCTGGTGGACCAGTTGTCGTGCCAACGGCACAGCTGGGTAGCTATGTACGGAAGGGATAACCGCTGAAAGCATCTAAGCGGGAAACCCACCTCAAAACCAGGTCTCGCTATCAGGGCCGTGGAAGACCACCACGTCGATAGGTCGGGTGTGGAAGTGCAGCAATGCATGGAGCTTACCGATCCTAATAGCCCGAGCGAACTCACCCCCCTCCAGCAGACATGCTGGACGTTCCAACCTTCATACCTGTGTCCAGTAACCAGACAATTTGCATGATCCGCTTGGAGGGCCTGGTGGCCATAGCGAGAGTGAACCACCCGAACCCATTCCGAACTCGGACGTGAAACCTCTCAGCGCCCATGGTACTGCGTCTCAAGGCGTGGGAGAGTCGGTCGCCGCCAGGCCCTCCAAACGGATCACCAGCAAACATGCCTCCTCACGAAATCCACCACCAACGCGGGGTGGAGCAGCCCGGTAGCTCGTCAGGCTCATAACCTGAAGGTCGCAGGTTCAAATCCTGCCCCCGCAACCACCGATACCGACACTCCCGTAGCTGACGCTGCGGGTTTTGTCGTTTTAGCAGCCTTTCCAATCGCTTGCCGCTCGGTCCATTCGAGGATCGTGCTCAACTCGCCATGCAGCGTCGCGTAAATCTCGCCGCGTTCCGGCCCCGGCGTCAGCACGATCTTCTCGATCAGGATGCGCAAAGCCTCGGCTGCCTCGGGTCGTTCTTCGGGGCGATTCAGCGCTTTGGTGAGGGCGGCGATCTTCTTCGCGTAGATGGCCGATGCGGAGGGCAGCAGGTCCGGCGTGTCTTCCGGCGCATCGGTGAGCAGGCCGGCCAGTTCCGCCTTGCGCGCTTCCAGCGCCGTCATCTCGCCCTTCATGCTCTCATGGAACATGCCTTCCTTGATCGCCTCGATAATGCCCCTGATCTGCTTCTCGACCTTCACCAGTTCGGCCTTCCAGCTATCGGCGTTTGAGCGGCGTTCCCGGTTCAGCCGGTTGGTCTCCTCGGCATGGGCGCGCATCGCTTCCGCCGCGATCTCGGGCGACATCATCCGGTCCTTCAGGCCCGCCAGCACGCGGCTTTCCAGTTCCTCCTGCCGGATGGTCCGGCTGTTGTCGCAGGTGCCCTTGCTGATATGGTTCGAGCAGGCGAAGCGGGCGGCGCCGCGCAGTGAATAGGGGCCGCCGCAGCAACCGCAGAACACCAGTCCCGACAGCAGCGATCTCGGCCGCCGCGCGCCGTTCAGCCGGTTCTTGTTGTGATGCTTGCGCACGGCTTCGGTGACATTGGCGTATTTGGCGGCGATCTGACCCTGCCGCTGGCGCACCGCCTGCCAGAGCGTGTCATCTACGATACGCAGTTCGGGCACATCCTTGACGATCCAGTCCGATTCCGGGTTCAGCCGCGAGACACGCTTGCCGGTCGACGGGTCTTTCATATAGCGCAGCCGGTTCCAGATCAGCCGCCCGATATAAAGCTCGTTGTTCACAAGACCGGTGCCGCGCTTCACGTGGCCCCGGATCGTCGTGTCGCCCCAGGGTTTGCCGTTCGGGCCGGGCACGCCTTCGTCGTTCAGCGTGCGGGCGATGGCGCGCGGACCGATGCCTGACGCAAATTCCCGGAAGATGCGACGGACGATATTCGCCTCGGCCTCGTCGATCTCGCGGTCGCCCCGGATCGGATCGCCGCGCGCGTCAAGCTGCTTGACCACCTTGTAGCCATAACACAGCCCGCCGCCCGATTTGCCCTCCTCGACGCGGCCACGAATGCCGCGATGCGTCTTGGCCGCCAGATCCTTGAGGAACAGCGCGTTCATCGTGCCTTTCAGGCCGACATGAAGCTCGCTGATCTCGCCCTCGGCCAGCGTGACGATGGGTACGCCCGCGAACTTCAGATGCTTGAAGAAGGTGGCGACATCGGCCTGATCGCGGCTGATCCGGTCCAGCGCCTCGGCCAGCACCACGTCGAAAGCGCCCGCCTGCGCGTCCTGCAACAGCGACTGGATGCCGGGCCGCAGGATCATGCTCGCCCCGGATATCCCCGCATCCTTGTAGGTTCCGACCACCTTCCACGTCTCGCGCTTCGCCTGTTCGCGGCAGATGCGGAACTGATCCTCGATCGACGCCTCGCGCTGATTGTCCGAGGAATAGCGGGCGTAGAGGGCGACGCGGGTCATGGCAGGCTCCTTCAGGCAACCTTGTCGAAGCGGCTCGGCCGGATCAGCACCTCGGCCGAGATGCCGAGATGGTCGTGCAACTGCCGGATCATCTCGATGGACAGGCCCCGCTTGCGGTTGAGCACATCCGCCACCCGGTTGCGCGGGCCGATCATCGGCTCCAGGTCCTTGCGGGTCAGCCCCTGCTGCTCCATGCGGAAGCGGATCGCCTCGACCGGATCGGGCGGGTCCATCGGGTGATGCCTCTCCTCGTAAACCTCGATCAGCGTCGCCAGCACGTCGAGCCGGTCGCCGTCCGGCGTGCCGCCCTTCGCGCCCCACAGCCGTTCCACCTCGGCCAGCGCCGCATCGTAATCCGCCTCGGTGCGGATGGGTTTCAGTTCAGTCGCCATGTCTGACCTCCGTCACGTCGATCCTGTCATATGCCTTGTGCGTGCCGATCCACTTGATCCAGACGATGGTCTTCTCGAAGTCGACCGCCACCACGAGGCGATAATCGTTGCCCTTGATGTTGAAGACGATGCGCTCGGCGCTGACGATGCTGGCCGTCGCATAGAGCCGCTTCACATCCGCCGAACTGGTCCAGTCCGCCTTGCTCACTTCGTCGAACCAGGCGTCGAGCGCGGCCTTGACAGCCGGCTGGTCCTTCTGCCCCGCGAGGCTGTCGACGAACTGCCGCAAGGTGCGGCGGGCAATGATCCTCATATGTCACCCATATCACGGGACCATAATGGTCACAAGAAGAATGTGCAGATGTCCCGGCGAGGCTACGACAAACCTGCTGGGCGCTTCTTCTGCGCCTTGCGCTCCGCCGCAAGTTTCCGCGCATGCTGTTCGCGGGCGATCTGGCGACCGATCAGCCGGGCGAGGGCGACCATGGCCTCATCGGCGCGGCCCGCATCGCGCCGCGCGCTGTTGGGCGCGGGGGCAGGTCCGATGACCTCGATGCTGAGCCTGTTCCGCTTGACCGCCATTCTCTCCGACTGCTTTCCGCCCGTGAGGGGCTGGCAGGATCGAAGCGCAGAGGGGCGCGAGTGAGAAGCCCTTCGTCGGGCGCGTGCGGTGAATGGGATGCCATGGCGTAGGAAAGGGAGGGGTTGGCGGAAGGATAACAGTGCCGTTCAGGCGCCAAGTCAGGCGTGTTCCACGCAGATCGAATCGCCAAAGCGATGCGTTTCCCATCCTCGAAGGCCTTGGGGTCTCCGCCCCCTGGCGCGGGGCAAGGGATCGCATCCGCTCACCCGGGACGGTTTCCCCGGCCTTCCTTCATTGCATTGCGTGCAGGCCGGGCGATCCCCCTCCATCCCGGTCGCCCTTGCTCCTTGCACCCCCCGGTCTCGCCGACGGGCAGAGGTTGCAGCGCAGCGCTGCGCTGAACCTCAGCGATAAAGGAAAAAGACCATGACCGAGAACAACACCTCCCCCCGCAATGCGATCTTCAACGGCGACTGCATCGACGTGATGCGCAGGTTTGACCGGGCGTCGGTGGATTTCATCCTGACCGATCCGCCCTATGTGACCCGGTTCCGCGACCGGCAGGGCCGCACCGTGGCCAATGACGATAACGGCCGCTGGCTGCGCCCGGCCTTCAACCAGATGCACCGGGTTTTGAAGGATGGCGGGTTTTGCGTCAGCTTCTATGGCTGGAACAAGGTCGATCTTTTCATAGAGGCGTGGAAAGCAGCGGGGTTCCGCGTCGTCGGGCATCTGGTGTTCCGCAAGCGGTATGCCTCATCGAAGCGGTTCCTGCGTTATGAGCACGAACAAGCCTATCTGCTGGCCAAGGGCAATCCGGCGCCGCCCGCGCGCCCGATCCCCGATGTGCTGGATTTTCCCTATACCGGCAACCGCCTGCACCCGACGCAAAAGCCGGTCGAGGCGCTGCGCCCGCTGATTGAAGCCTTCACCCGTCCGGGCGACCTGGTGCTGGACCCGTTCTGCGGCAGCGGTTCCACCCTGGTCGCCGCCGCACAGTTGCGGCGCGACTGGAGCGGGATTGAACTGGACGGGCAGCATTCCGAGACGGCGCGCAACAGGCTGGCCGCGCTGGAAAGCAAGCGTCAGGCGGCTTGAGCAAACCCATTCCGACAAGAGCAACCGCAGGGCCGGGAAACCGGTTCTGCGGCTTTTGATGTTATGACATGAGGTCCCAAAAATTCGCGCCGCCCGGCATGGCCGGATCGGCGCGAGCGGCCCCGCAGAGGGCGCGGGCCGCCGCTCGCCGGGTGCCCCGGCTCGCATTCAGGAAAGTGACGTGATATAAGAAAAGAGTAAGGTAACTGATCGGGTTAGCCGATCCAGTTATCTGATTTTCCCGTCTATTTCATCCTTTGGTTGTGCCCGACACTCGTTCCCCGGGTCATGCGCTGACGGACCCCGGAAAAGAGGTGTCGCCATGCCCGTGAACGATTGGCGCTCACCGGCGGCCTATGGACACAGCAAACATTTCACCGCCGCCGGTTTCGCCTGGGAATATCTCCGCCGCAACGCCGACTATCGGCAGGATTTCCGCGCCACCGCCAAGGTGCGCCGCGAGAAACCGAAGCCGGACGCCTTCCCCCGCCGCTGGGGGTTGCGATTTCCCGCATGACCCCGACATGCCGCCGTGCCGCGCGCCCCTGTTCTGGTCGCCCCGCGCCCGGCCGCAGGTGATCATCCTGTCGCCATTGACGCGCGAGGATGAGGGCGGGCGCATCGTGGCGTTGTCCCGGCTCGGGGGCATCGAATTCCGCCAAGCCGCCGATGGTTGGCATGGCATCTGGATAGCCGGTGGCGTCGCTCATCAACTTTGGCTCCCGGACACGACGCCAGACGATGCGGCCGCCTATACCGCCCAACTCCCCATGGACGCCTTTTTCGACCTGCGCATCCATGCCGCCCGCCGCCTCTGGCGCGCCCTCAACGGTCGCCCTCCCGGCCCGACCTATCACCGGATGCCGGACCAGCTTCGAAACTGGCACATCCTCACCCTCCGCGCGCTCGACGCCCGCGCCAGTGGCGCCAGCTACCGCGATATCGCCGCCGACATCCTCGGCTTCCGGGGCGCGAAGGAGGATTTCGAGATTGACCCACGCAAGAACAAGGCCCGCCGGCTGGTCGCGCATGGCGTCAGAATGCTGAGCGGTGGATACAGGCAGCTGCTGCATTATCCGATCAAGGCGCAGAAACGGCGGTGATGGGCATTTTCAATGGCCGTTGGTATACCGGAGGTGCAGATGCTGCGGCGTGGCTCGTCGAGAGACAGTCGACTGCAAAGACGTCGCTTTCGGCGACGTATTTCTTGACGACCGCCTTGATGTAGCTTAAAGCTACCACATAAAGCAGATCAGCTACACAAAGGCTGCGCTCCGGGCGTTGCGCCGGATGCCTGCCAATACCGCGACGCTGATCCGTTCCAAGATCGAGGCCTATGCAGATGATCCCACCTCGCAGGCGAACAATGTGAAGTCACTGAAGGGCCGGGAAGGCATCAGGCTCCGGGTAGGCAATTGGCGGGTCATCATGGATGACCAGGGAAATATTCTGGCTGTGTTGGACATCGGTCCCCGTGGCGGCATTTATGACTGAAAGGGCATGACATGAACGAGATGGTGACGATCCCCCGCGATGAGTACGACCGTCTACGGGCTGCGGCTGAAGATCTGGCCGACCTTCAGGCCTATGACCGCGCCAAGGCCGCATTGGTGATGGGAGAGGAGGAATTGATCCCCTCCGACCATGTGAATCGTCTGCTGAATGGCGAAAACTCCCTGCGTGTTTACCGTGATCTGCGCGGGATGACTCAGGCTGTTTTGGCCGAGAAGGCAGGTGTGAGCCGCGTGACGGTCGCCGAGATCGAGACCGGTCGCAAGCAGGGATCAATCGCCACCCTTCGCGCCCTAGCAGGGGTGCTGGAGGTGGCGCTGGATGACTTGGCGGAGTAGGAAGGGCGGCCAAGCCGAATTTGTCGACGTTGCAATGTAGCCTTCCCGGCTCCGGTTCAGCCCGATTTAAACGTTCCCTCTTTGTGCGCCGTGGCGTAGGGTTATTTGCAAATGCAGGATACGAGGCGTGGCACAGAAATCTGAGATAGAATGGACGGATGCGACATGGAACCCGGTGACAGGTTGCACGAAGATTGGTCCCGGCTGTGACAACTGCTACGCAGAGCGGTTCGCTGAGCGCTGGCGCGGCATCGAGGGACATCCGTATGAGCAAGGTTTCGATCTGCGCCTGTGGCCGTCGCGGTTAGGGCAGCCAGCCAGATGGAAGAAGCCGCGAATGATCTTCGTCAATTCTATGAGCGATCTATTTCACAAGAACATTCCGACCGAGCATATTGACGCAGTATTTGATGCTATGGAGTCTGCAAACTGGCACGTCTATCAGGTGCTGACCAAGCGATCATCACTGATGCGCAACTACGTCAAACGCCGCTATGACGGTGGACGTGTGCCATCGCATATCTGGCTTGGCGTGTCAGTTGAAGACAGCGCACACAAGAGCCGTATTGAACACCTGCGTCAGATCAATTCGGACGCACGGTTTATCTCATTTGAACCGCTTCTTGGGCCTATTGGTGAAGTCGATTTGACGGGTATTGCTTGGGCGATCGTAGGTGGTGAAAGCGGGCCACGGGCGCGACCGATGGAGCCTGCATGGGCAACCGAATTGCGGTTGGCGTGCGAGCGTTTCGATGTCGCATTCTTCTTCAAGCAATGGGGAGGGCCTCGCCCGAAATCGGGCGGGCGCCTTCTTGAAGGCGAGGAATGGAACGGATTTCCGTGGCAGATTGTGCCGGAAGCGATAATGGCCGAATTAACAGGTTAGGGTGCGAATGGCGAAGAACTTTATCTGGGGGCCGGATGGTAAACTGCCGCGCATCGAGGAACATACAAAACGAAAACTCGACGTTCTCAAGAATTACCTTGACGTTTACTTTGACACTGTCGTCCGCAATCCGGCGCAAGATCGTCTGAATATCACGCTGGTTGACGGTTTCAGTGGCGGCGGCGCATACGCAGACGGCGCAGAGACCCGGGTGGGCAGTCCGCTGGTACTGCTCAACGCGGTTGAGGAAGCTGCGGCCAGATTGAACGCAGGGCGCGAGAAGCCGTTCGAGATCAACGCTCGGTTCATCTTTGTCGATGATGAACCTGAACATGTAGCCGCGCTGCGACGGGAACTGCGCAGTCGTGGTTATGCAGCGGACGATCCACGCATAACAATTCTTGAGGGCACTTTTGTCCATCATCTGCCGACCATCATGCAGCAGATCACCGCAGCGCAGCGCAAAGGACGCTCAATCTTCTTCTTGGATCAGTTCGGATACTCCGATGTGCCTATGTCCTCGATCCAGACCATATTCAGATCGCTGGACAGGGCGGAAGTCGTGCTCAACTTCGCGATTGATAGCCTCCTGAACTATCTGCAAGAAGCATCAGCCGACCTGCTCCTCTATCGCCAATTCGGGATTGATGCCCGATTCATTGCGGACTGGAAACGGCGCAAAGACGAGAATATGGGCCGCGCCATTACGCAGCGGGCGTTGATGGCCCATATTCACGTGAATAGCGGAGCCAAGTTCTTTACGCCCTTCATGCTGTGGTCCCGAACGGACAACCGCTGGATGATGCTCGCCCATCTTTCGCAACATCAAGCGGCCCGTGACAAGATGCTGGGCGTTCACTGGCAGGAACAGAACAGTTTCGTCCATGTGGGTTCGGGTGGCTTGTTTAACCTTGGCTATGATGCTCGGTTAATTGAGAGCTGCGACTCACTATTGAATTTTACAGAGAACGATAGGTCTACTCTTAACAAAGAATTGGTCAGTGCACTGCCGTCAGAGGTGCACCGCATAATGAACGGTGGGCAGTTGGAAGTGTCCCGCCTTCTGTCCGAGATTGGAAACAGAACTGCGGGGACTAATGGCGATATTTTCAAAGTTCTCTCTGAACTCGCTCAAGCTCGCGAATTGGAGATACTGTCCTCGAAGGGCAAGCCGAAGCGCGCTGGGACACAAATCTTGGTCAAAGATCGATTGATCTTGCCAAAACAACCCACACTTTTCTTTCCAGCAAGGTGGTAGGAGCAACTGAAGTCGTTCTGAAATCAGGTCAAGGATCGGGGGTGTTAGCCCGATTTGAAACCGCTGTGGCAGCCGAATGTCGATTTATCTCCGTGCGATCCCGTTCTCCGCAGACTGCTCCAACAACATGCGATAGCCCTCGCGGGTGAACCACTCCGCCCGGTCGAGGTGGCTGCGCCAGCACCTTCGGTTGCGCCACTCATCCCCATCGGGATCACAATCCAGCACGATCTGTGCAACCTCTTTCCAATTGGCGCCATCGGCCTTGGCGTCGAGCAGGCGTAGGTAGGTCACGAAGTGTTGCCGGTCATAGGCGGTGATTTCGGAGCCTGACGGGGCTTCGTCGGCCACTTCGGGGGTGGGTTCCTGCATCATTTCCCCTTCACTTCGGGCCGTGGCTTGCGGTGCGCCCCCGCAATTGGCCCCTTTACCCTGGTGATCGGGGAGTTCGAAACCGTCACGAAACGGCCCCGTGGCCTTTAGGCGGGCAGCCCTGGACATACGCCACGGGCTCCCCGACCATAAGGTCAAGGAGTGTGGTGCCGTCTTGGCCAGCACCAGCCATTCGTGAGGGGTTTCGACGCCCCGGAGCAGCGCGTCTGCTCTGCGAACGTGTTTAGCCGATCCGCTGGGGATTGTCTCTACCAACCGCGCCAGGTTCGCTGTTCACCCCTGAAACACTTTGCTTTTCCCTTCCGCCATTCGGGGGGTGCCGCGAACGCGCCCCCTCAAATGCGGCACGCTACGCGCCGCCGGTCCCTCTCCATGGTTCGCCACAGCCCGCTGCCGTCCCCGGCAGCCGCGACGCCAACCAACCGGAGGGATATTCATGGCCATACCCGACCCCAACATGCCGCCGCGCATGCTGCGCACCCAGGAGGCGGCGCGCTTTCTGGGCATTTCGCTGCGCACGCTGGAAAAGCACCGCACCTATGGCACCGGCCCGACCTATCGCAAGATCGGTGGCCGGGTGCTCTATGCCGTCCGTGATCTGGAAGCCTGGACCGCGCTCGGCGCCCGCTGTTCAACCCGCGAGCGCACCGCCAGCACCGTATTTCCCGCGCGTCCGTTGACCGCAGATGAGCGGAGGCGGCGTTGAGATGGCGAAGGACGACCGCCAGAGCGAGCGCAGCCGCCTCGATCCGTTCATCGCCACCGGCGAGGCCAGCCCGCGCGATCAGCGTGACCTGATGGAACGGCCCTTTTTCTCGCTGGCCAAGCGACCGCGCGTGACGCCAATCCTCTATCGCGCGGCCGATGTTGAGGTGCAGGTGCTCGGCATGCCCGAACACGGTATGGCGACGATCTGGGATGCCGATGTGTTGATCTGGGCCGCCAGCCAGCTCGTCGCGGCCGGAAATGCCGGTCTGACCACATCGCGCTTTTTTCGTTTCACGCCCTATCAGCTTCTACGCGCCATCGGGCGGCCGACCGGCAAACGGCAATATATGCTGCTCAAATCGGCGCTGGCGCGCCTGCAATCCACCGTTGTCGCGACCACAATCCGTAACGGCCCGCATTGGCGGCGACGGCAGTTTTCCTGGATCAACGAATGGGAGGAAATGACCACGCGCGCCGGCCGCGTCGAGGGCATGGAGTTTGTCCTGCCCGAATGGTTCTACAACAGCGTCATCGACCGGTCGCTGGTGCTGACCATCGACCCGGCCTATTTCCGGCTGACCGGGGGCATTGAGCGCTGGCTTTACCGGGTGGCACGCAAACACGCCGGACACCAGCGTGATGGCTGGGCCTTCGAGATTTCCCATCTGCACCGCAAATCCGGCAGTCTTGCGCGCCCGTCCGATTTCGCGCTGGACCTGCGCCGCATCGCCGCGCGCCAGCCGTTGCCCGGATATCACCTTTCGATCCGGCGCGAGGGTCGGTGTGAATTGCTGCGCATTCGCCCCGTCAATCCATCCACAGGCACTGTGGATAACCCTGTGGAACCTATCGGTACATCAGGCGCAACCGGTATCGGCACATCGGGCGCAGGACTATCGGCACATCAGGCGCATGATTCCGTAACCGGTGCAAAAGTCCGGGCGATCAGACCTTGGCGGCGGTGACGAGCTGGGCGAGTGGTGGGATTTCTGTCGTGTATGGTACGGCGAGTCGGTGGCCGAGGAGCTGGAAGAAGGAGACGTCGAGTTTCTGGCAGGTTTTCATGCAGCCGAGCAGGGTATCGCGTGCCTGACGGCCGGCATCGGACCAGGTGCCGCCGGAGATCTTGCGTTTGGTGACGTGGCAGCGGATGTCGTTTTCCGAGCCGTTGGTGTGCAGGGGGATTTCGGGTCGGTCGAGGACCAGGAGGAGTTCCGGTTTGCGGGCATGCAGGCGTGCGAGCAGGCGATCGAGGGTGGCGAAACCGGTCTTGCGCTTGAAGATGCGGTCGAAGCGGGCACGGAGCTGGGCAGCTCGCGACCTTTGCGGGGCTTGTTTGTAAGCCTTGAGATCGGCGTAGAACCACCAGACGAGCTGGCGGAGGAGATCGATGGCACGTCTTTGGCTTTCATTGAAGCCGACGAGCTTGTGGATCAGGCGCTCGGCATGAACCCAACAGAGTGCATGTTGGCCGACGCGGAACTGTCCGGCGCCATCGGAGACGATGACGGTATCGTTCAGCAGACCGTGGTGGTGGATGCTGCCCCACAGTGCGGCCTCGGTGGCGATTTTGACCGGGTCGGGGTGAACATCGAGTTGATCGATACCGAGTTCGCCCAGATGGGCCGAGAAGGCGCCGCGATCGGCGAATGTCCTGGTGTCATGCGCCTCCAGCCGGGCGATCACGGAGCCCGCCAGCGCATGTTTGCGCATGTAGCTGAAGGCGTCGTCATTGAGGACATAACCGCCATGACCGGCGCGCAGCAGTTCGAGAAAATTCACCCGGCTCTTGGAAAACGTCGTCGCGAAGTGGGTGAAGCGGTCATCGCCGATCTGGGTGGTGAAGCCGTTTTTGGCGCCATGCCGGGCGCCGGTGTCATCGACGGTGATCCATTTCGCGCTCTCGAGACCGGCGCGGAACAGCTCCGTGGCCTCGTCATGCAAATCGCCTGGATCATTGTTCAACAGCCGGATGACCTGGCACTTGGAAATGACGATGCCGATCTCGTTCAGCATCGCCGTCAAGCGTTCCGTCGTGACCTGGCCCTGGACGTGCTGCAGAATGATGAACCGCACCAGTTCAGGCCCGAAATGCCCGCACAAGCCCTGGGGCAACGGCGCTGTCACCGTTCGCCCGTCCGGCGTCATCCAGCGCTCCCGGCGATAGCGGATCACCCGGCTCTCCAGCCGCAGATCCTGCACGACAAAATCCTCATACCCCTTGAACCGCGAGCCGGGCGGCGCCTCAACCCCGAGCTTCTGCTCCTCGCTCACCACAGGAACCCGCCGGCTGGCCTTCGACGAACCACCCCGCTTGCCCTTGCCGCCTCGCTTGCCTGTGGCCGTCGATGTTCCGGCCTTCGCTGCCATCCCCGACGGTTTGATCTTCGGCCGCCCTTTCAGCCCCTTGAGCCGGGCAATCTCATCCCGCAATGCTGCATTCTCCGCCTCCAGCAAAGCGACGCGCTCCAGCAGCGCCGCAACCAAATCGCGGAGATCATCAAGGCCGAGTGTGGCGAGGTTGGTGGCATTGGGCTTGGACATAACAAACTTGAATCACGTCCCATCGCTCTTGGGAATCGAGAACATATTCTTATTCCATGCGCGCAGATCAAGCCTCAAAAATCCAGTCCGCCCGGACTTTTGCACCGGTTACCATGATTCCCAATTAACGCTTTGGCATAAAACGGAAATCAGCGCCCGTAACTTATATAACATAGAATCTAACATTGATGTCAGGGGGCCGGGACAACCGCCCCATGGTGCCACATTTCCGCGCCGGGGCCGGTCCTGATGCGCGCGCTTGATCTGTTCAGTGCCGCCGCCGGAGGCTGGTCGCTCGGCCTGCATCGCGCCGGGTTCATCACCATCGCCGCCTGCGAGATCATCGAATGGCGGCGCATCCTTTACGCAGAGAACAATCCCCATGTCCGACTCTACGAAGACGTGCGCGCCCTCACGGCAGCTCGGCTTGTTTCCGACCTTGGATGCTTGCCCGACATCATCGTCGGCAGCCCGCCCTGTCAGGACATCAGCAGCGCGAACACCAAAGGCAAAGGCGTCGATGGCGAGCGCTCCGGCCTCTACTTCGAAGCCATCCGCCTTGTCGGAGATTGCCGCCCTCGCTGGTTCGCTTTTGAGAACAGCCCTAATCTCCGAACTCGCGGCGCTGACCGGCTGCTCTATGAGCTGGAAACGCTCGGCTACGCCTGCGAGCCGTGCGTGGTGGGTGCTTCGGATGTCGGGTCCAACTACATCCGCAAACGGTCCTGGCTCATCGGCTACGATCCCGGCCAGCTTGCCGACACCCGTTGCCCAGTCCCAGCAGGGCGGCATTCGTCTGGAGGGCGGATCGGGCGCGCGAAAGGCGATGAGAGATTCCGGGCTGACGGAGCTGTTCAGCAACCAGTCCCATGCGCCGATGATGGGCACGCCGACAGCGAACCCGGCCCCGAGGGGCAGCGTGCTGCGCAAGCACAAGGGGCGGATGACTTCGGATCAGGACCGGTTCGACCGGACACCGACGATCAGCGAGGCACTGCATTTCGACAAGTTGAAGCAACCGCTCGGCCCACTGCCGACACCAACAAAGCGGGACAGCCGCATGGATGGCTGGAGTCCGGCCTACGAACGGCGCAACTCGCCGACCATGGATGCGGTGATGAGCCGGGCCATGATGGCGGCCACCCCGACCGCGACGGCGAACCAGTTAGCCCCGTCATCGGTCGAGAAATGGGCGGGCGCGCGGGCGCTGGCAGCGATGTTGAAGAGCCATGGGCTGAGTGGAACGGCGGCTTTGCCCATCACCTACGGCTGGATGATGGGCTTTCCGCCTGGGTGGCTGACACGCGCATTGCGCTCGGCAGTCGCAAAGGGACATCTGCGGCCAGCCTGATCGTCGGCGCATTCGGCGACGCGGTTCTGCCGCAAATCCCCGAAGCCATCGGCCGCGCCATTCTGCGCACGGAAGCCGCGCTGGACGTGGTGCTGGCGCGCGATCCCCACGACAATCCCGGAGACTTTCAATGACCCGTCGCGCCCGCCACGGCGCGCAGGGCCGGCCCATGCCGGACGGACCCGCGCCAGCCACCACACTGGTCGAACTGAGTTTCGACAAGGGCAAGGTCGAGCGTTGGATACGCTTTGGTCGGAAGAGCTATGAACAGATCATCGACCGCCGCCGCAGTATCGTTGGCTTTGCACCGGACAGCATCTTTGCCTTCGTCCGATGGGCTGCGAACGAGCATGGCACGGTGGTTTCCCGGATCGACATTGTGCGGGCCGTTGGTCGCGGAGAACCGTTCCAGACGCTACCCTATGTCCGCCCCGGCGGGGAAATCCTGTTGCGCCTCAATGGCTGGCCAAAGGTGCAGCGTGCGCTGGCTGTCATCGGCGCGGTAGAAGCCCTCGGTCTCGACCCGGCGGATGCTTCTCCCGATCACTGGCGGCATGTCCATAACCGCCTGACCGCCAATCTGGAGCCGCACGCCTACACGCCGGAGCGTCATGCCGCCTGGCTGCATCGCCGCAGGATTGGGCCATGACGCGCCGCCGTATCCTCACATTGGCGACGCTGGCCGTCGCCACCATCACCGCCGCAAGTGCGGTCGATTGGCCGACAAAGCTGATCTGGAACGAAACCGCCAGCGCACCCATCGGCTTCTATACCGTCGAGCCAATTGGCCGGCTCAAGGTGCCCGATCTGGTCGCCGTCATGCCGCCCGAACCGCTCGCCAGCTTCATGGTCGAGCGCGGCTATATCGGGCGCGACGTGCCGCTACTGAAGCATGTTCTTGGCCTGCCAGGGCAACGGGTTTGCCGCATTGATCGCACCATCACTGTGGACGGAATTGTGATGGGCGAGGCACTGGAACGCGACCGGATGGGTCGTGATCTGCCTGTCTGGCAGGGCTGCCAGATCATCGGCCCCGATCAGCTTTTCCTGATGAACCGGGATGCCCCGGACAGCCTTGACGGACGCTATTTCGGCCCACTTCCCGCCAGCTCCGTCATCGGCCGCGCGGTCCCGCTCTGGACCGATGAAATTGGCGATGGCCGCTACCAGTGGCGCGCGTCAGCGCACTGAACCCTTTCCCAACAACCGAACACAGGAGATTTTCCATGCCCCAGATCGGTCAATTCACGCGCGAAGAATCCGGTTACACCGGTCGCATCCAGACCCTCACGCTCGACATCGAACTGGCGATCATCCCCGCCGAAGGCGATGCAGAGAATGCCCCGGATTACCGCGTCCATCATAGCGATGCCGATGGCCCGGAGGTCGGCGCGGCGTGGCAGCGCACCGGCGAAAAGGCCGGAAACTACTTGTCCGTCCTGCTGGATGATCCCGCCTTGCCGCAGCCGATCCGCGCCAATCTCTTCCAGAACGGCGGCGATGAAACCTCCTGGTCGCTGCATTGGAACCGCCAGAAACCGCGTGACGGACGGGAGTAAGACCATGCGAGCATCCGCCATTCTCTACGCGGTGTCGGTACTGGTCGGCACGTTTTCCATTTGCGTTGCACCAAGCACTTCGTTTGCACAATCCGCGCCCGTTGCGCGCGCTGCCATTGCCGATCCCCATGCGGCACATATCACCGAGGCATCGCAGCGGTTTGGCATCCCGGAGCATTGGATTCGTGCTGTCATGCGTGCCGAAAGCGCGGGCAATGCACGCGCGATTTCTTCAGCGGGCGCGATGGGGTTGATGCAGGTGATGCCCGAGACATGGGCGGGTCTGCGCATCCGTCACCGGCTCGGCCGCAATCCCTATGACCCGCGCGACAACATCCTCGCAGGTACGGCATACCTGCGCGAAATGTTCGACCGCTACGGCAATGTCGCTGCCATGCTGGCGGCCTATAATGCCGGTCCCGGTCGCTATGACGAATATCTTGCAACGGGCCGACGACTGCCAGCCGAGACCCGCACTTATGTCGCCGCTCTGATCCCGATCCTTGGCGGTTCTGCCCCATCCGATGCGCCGTCCAGGCAACCGCCACCGCCACCCGATTGGCGCGCTGCACCGCTCTTCGTCATGCGCCCAGACAACGGTCGGGCTGCGGCCGCACCGCGATCCGAAGAACCGTCCGGCGACTTGTTTGCCGCAGTTTCGGAGTCGGTGCGCCCATGAAAATTGGATATGCCGACCCGCCCTATATCGGATGTGCGCACCTCTACCGGGACCAGCCCGATTGCGCCGGCGAGGTTGATCATGTGCGTCTGATCGAACGGCTGGAGTGCGATTATGACGGCTGGGTATTACACGCCGCAGCGACGCCCCTGTCGATTGCCACGCTAGCGCCGATGGTCGAACGAACAGGCGCGCGGTGGATGGCCTGGGTGAAGGGATTTGCGGCATTCAAGCGCAATGTCCCGGTCGCCTTCGCGTGGGAACCCGTCATCGTGAAAGCGGCAAGAAAGCCCGTGGTCAGCAAGCGGCTGGTGATGCGCGACTGGATTCAGGAGAGCATCACATTGCGCCGTGGCCTCACCGGCGCGAAGCCCGAGGCGGTTTGCCATTGGGCGTTCGAAATGGTCGCTGCGCGCCCCGACGATACGCTTGACGACCTGTTCCCCGGCACCGGCGCGGTCGCCGCAGCGTGGCGCACATGGCGGCTCAAATTCGCGTTGCCGGACGATCCGATTGCGCGCGGCGGTGCCCACGGTCAGGCGGCAGGTGGAGTGAAATCATGAGGGCAGGAGAAACGAAAAGAGCGGTAGGAAGGGAGGGCAAGATTAAAGAAGACGGCACCATGGCGGGCCGCTTCCAAAGATTATTGTTGTCTGCACACTGGTTACGGGAGCCGCAAGCGGCACCCTTGTCTTTGTCCCCGCGTGCCGCGATGTTCCGCAACGCCTTGGCTTTGCGGGGTTTCGAGCGGCACCATAGGCGCAGATCAGCTTGTTTTCGGCGTTTTTGGCCGGAATTTCGTCCATGAGCACCGACGACGAAAACCGCTTCCGCCCGAAACCCGGTCGCATCCGATCCGACAGGCCAAAGGCGGGCAAGGCGAAGAGCTTTCTAACCCAGGTCAAACGGATCACCCGCCAGCAACAGGCGGCAAGCGGGCAGAAATTTTCAGCATCATCACCATCGCGTCCGTCATCGCCCGGTCGTTCCCATACCGTCACGGCCAGCGGCAAGGGCGTAAAGCGCGGGCGCGGCGCGAGCTTTGTCCGCGCCCGCAATATTTCCGGCACCTGGCATCATCGCCAGTCCGGTAGCCGCCGCGTCATCGTCAAGCAGCGCAGCGTCCGCACCGCCGGAAAGAATGGTCGCGCCCGTGCGCATCTGCGCTATATCCAGCGCGATGGCACCTCACGCGATGGCGAACGCGGCCAGCTTTATTCAGCACATGATGACCGCGCCGATGGTGAGGATTTTCTGGAGCGCGGCAAGGATGACCGCCACCAGTTCCGCTTCATCGTCTCGCCCGAGGATGGCGCGGAACTGTCCGACCTGACCGCCTATACCCGCGATCTGATGAAACAGGTCGAAGCCGACCTCGGCACCAAGCTCGATTGGGTCGCGGTCAATCACCACAATACCGGCCATCCGCATGTGCATGTCATCGTCAATGGCCGCGATGACATGGGCGGCGATCTGGTCATCAACGGCGACTATCTCGCCAACGGGCTGCGCGAACGCGCGAGCGAATTAGCGACGCTTGAACTCGGTCCCGTCACCGAGATCGAACAGAGCCGCAAGCTGTCCGCCGAGATCGACCAGGACCGGTTCACCCGGATCGACCGGGCGATGGTGCAGGAAGCCGATGACGGTTTTATCGACCTGCGCCCCGAACGGCCAGGACAGAGGCGACAGTTCGAACGAACGCTACGGCTGCGTCGCCTCGCCAAGCTGGAGAAAATGGGGCTGGCAAGCGAACATGCGCCCGGCGTCTGGGAACTACGCAAGGACATGGAACCGGTGCTGCGCGATCTGGGTGAGCGCGGCGACATCATCCGCACCATGCAGAAGGTGCTCGGTTCAGAAGGTAGCGAACGTGATCCCATGAGTTTCCAGATTCATGGTGGCGCACCCGAAACGCCAATCACGGGCCGCGTCATGGACAAGCATCTGTCGAACGATCTGGGCGAGACCCTGACCATCGTGGTGGACGGGATCGATGGTCGCACACACCACATCGCCGACATCGCGCCCGAGCGGCTGGAGGATGCCCGTATTGGTAGCATTGTCGAGATCGGCGCGGCTGAGGTAACGGCACGACCGTCCGACCGCAGCATTGCGGCCATTGCCGACGACGGCATCTACCGCCCGAGCCGTCATCTGGAGCAGGCGAAGTTCGAGGGCCGCGTACCGGGCGGCGACTATGAGGGCTATGTCGATGCGCATGTTCGGCGGCTGGAGGCGTTGCGCCGCTCCGGGATTGTCGAGCGGATTGACGCTGACCAATGGCGCATCCCCGACGATTTCGAGAGCCGTGCCGCTGCCTATGATGCCGGGCGCAACCGGCAGGCCAGCATACGGGTTCTATCCGCCTTTGATCTGGAACGGCAGATCGGAGCGGACGACGCAACCTGGCTGGACCGGCGACTTATTCATGGTGAGGTCGCCGACCTTACACCAACCGGTTTCGGCCAGCAGGTGCGCGAAGCGATGGATCAGCGCCGTGAACATCATATCGAACAGGGTGATGCTACGCGCGGCAAGGACGGTCGCGTTCTTTACCGCCGCAATCTTCTCGCCACCCTGCGCGAGCGTGAGGTTGCGCGCATCGGCGCGGAGATGGCCGAGCGCAAAGGCTTGCCGTTCCGCGCCGCCACGGACGGCGAAAGCGTCAGCGGCAAGTTCACCGGCACCGCGCAGCTATCCAGCGGCAAGTTCGCCGTGGTCGAGAAATCCCATGAGTTCACCCTTGTCCCGTGGCGACCCGTCATAGACCGCCAACTCGGGCGCGAGGTCATGGGTGTTGTGCACGGCGGATCGGTATCGTGGCAGTTGGGGCGGCAGAAGGGCTTAGGGCTGTAATCCACCACTGCCTACGAATCCTATCTTGAAGTCGGCCAACAGTCTGATAAACTACCTGCCGAACGGTAGGTTTTAGCTATGGCAAAAATTGAACGAGATGAGATCGTGAAGCGCGCCACGGAGTTACTGCGCGTTGGAGGTTATGATGATACGTCAATGGCGCAGATTGCGGATGCCTGCGGAATCCGCAAGGCGAGCCTCTACCATCACTTCCCAGAGAAGGATGGTCTGATTCTCGCAGCGATTGAGCGTATCCATGATCATTTTCGGGAGCACATCTTTGCCATCGTCTACAGAAATGACGCGGACCCCAAGCACAGGCTTCATGCCCTTTGCGAAGCGATATTCGACTATTTCGATGGTCGCGAGGGGGGATGTCTCTTGGGAAACTTCACGCTTGCACTGACAGAGCGTGCGCCGCGCTTTCAGGAGCCACTACGCGCATACTTCGATGACTGGACAGCAGCCGTCGCCCATTTGCTCACACCAGCACACGGCGCTTCCAGGGCGCGCGAATTGGCATTCGATTCTGTCGCCCATATCCAAGGGGCAATCATGATGATGCGTCTCTACCACGATCCCTGTCACCTTCGCCGGGCGCTCGATATGAGCAGGGGAACACTCCCTTAAATTTACCCTCTAAACCTACCGGTTGGCCGGTAGAGAAATGGATAAGACATGCAAAACGCACAACACTTCCACGGTCCATGGATAGTTGCGGTTGCCTTCATAACGTTGATGGGGGCGTTTGGGCTCAATCTCAGCGGGGGACAATTTTTTGCACCCTTGGCTCAGGAGTTTGGATGGGGTCTTGCGACACTCAGTTCGGCTGCGGCTCTCAACATGATCGTGTGGGGAATCTGCCAGCCGTTCATGGGACGGATGATCGACCGCTTCGGTCCTAAGCCGGTCATAGCAGCGAGCGCAGCCCTGATGGGAATTGCCTTCCTTGGCGCGTCCACGATCTCGACGCTATGGGAGTTCTATTTCTATTATGGGATTTTGGCCGCGATTGGTTTCGCCGGCTGCGGTTCTATGGCCAATTCGGTACTTGTCGCACGATGGTATGTCCGTGGACGTGCACAGATGTTGGCCCGAAGTGCGATGGGCATGAACATTGGCCAGCTTGTTTTTCTCCCGCTTGCAGGCTGGCTTATCGTTGCGTCCGGGTTTCGCGGAGCGTTCCTCGTGCTCGGTATCCTGATGATTGTAGTGATAGTCCCTCTTGTCCTGCTTGTCACCCACAGCTCTCCTGACAAAATCAATCAAGCGCCAGATGGCGATCAACTGTCCACTTTCACACCGCCGAAGTCGGCATCGCTTTCGCAGGCAATTCGCAACTCCGACTTTTGGGCCGCAACACTTGGCTTCGTCACTTGCGGTTATTCCCTCTATCTCGTGGTGATTCATCTGCCGCGTTTCGCAGTTGACCTCGGAGCAGACCTTTCCACGGGCGGGCAAGTTCTTGGCCTTGCTGCCGGCGCAAGTGCGGTTTCGATGTGGATATGCGGTCAGCTTGCCGGACGATTGGGAAAGAAAAAACTGCTGATCGGTCTCTACCTCATTCGTGCCTTATCTCTCGCTTTTCTCGCCGTCTCGACGGAGGTCTGGCAGCTTTATGCGTTCGCTATTGTTTATGGCCTTTCATCGATGCCGATCATTCCGTTGAAAACTGGATTGATCGGCGATCTCTTCGGCGCGAATGCCATGGGCAGCATCCTCGGCGCAGCCTGGTTCCTGCATCAAATACTCGCGGCTATCGCTGTGTACCTCGGCGGCTATCTGCGAGTTGAGACAGGTAGCTATTCCGCTGCATTTTGGTCAGCGGCGGTTTTGCTCCTGATTGGCGCAGTCGCAACGATTCTCATTCGCAAGGCTGGCGGGCCGGTTTCCCTGCAACCAAATCCCGTACGGGGCTAATGCCATGCGGCGGCGTTCAATACGGATGGTTGATCGTCAATCTGGTATGCCGACCTCGCTTGGCTCGCGCATCCCTATGGCTTCACTGATCCAGACGCTCGCCGTCGCCGAATATCTGAACTTCCGCCACGCCGCCAACGCGCTCGGCGTGGCGCAATCCAGCGTCAGTGCGCGAATTAAGGCGCTGGAGGAAGACTTGGGCATCCTTCTCTTCGAGCGCCATGCGCGCGGCGTCCGGCTGACCGAGGCCGGACGCCAGTTCGTCGAGCGGGTGACGGTTGGAATCGACCAACTCGACCATGCGGTGAAAACCGCCAGCATGGTCGGATCAGGGGAAAGCGGTCGCCTTCGTATCGGCATCCATGCCCTGATACCGGGCGGATTTCTTGACCAACTGCTTTCCAGATACCGCGAAGACCATACCAGCATCGCCATCGACATCACCGAAGGCACGGCCCGCGAAACCATGATGCAGCTTCGCGCTGACCGTCTGGACATCGTGTTCGTTGCTGGCTCGCCCGAGCCACCCGACTTTCATGCCCGGCGCATATGGGCAGAACCCTTGGTTGCGGCACTGCCAGATCATCATCCGCTCGCGGGCAATTCCGCCGTTGCGTGGTCCGATCTGGCAGGCGAGACCTTCCTTGTCCGTCACGGGGGCACTGGCCCACAAGCGTATGATCACATCCTGCTGCGCTTTACCGGGAATTGGCCGGCACCGACCATCCAGCGGCTTGATGTGGGACGTAGCGCGCTGTTGTCGATGGTCGCACAAGGATTCGGGATCACCATTGTCGGCGCGGCAACATCGCTGCTGTCCGCTTCAGGCGTGAGGTTCCTGCCGTTTTCCGACGAACCTGAGCCAGTTCCTTTCTCGGCAGTCTGGTCGCCATCGAACCGCAGCGCTGCACTCCGCAACCTGCTGAACCTCGCAAGCGCCATGGAGCGAAACGCCCGGGCGGGCTGATTTCACCCCAACCATCCTATTTGCCGCCGATAGTATCCGGCAGCCCTCCCACACCCGTTTTCCTGTTGCCAGCTCGGTACATGCTCACTTTCTGATCGGCCCCAAACTCTTGCCGATTGGAGCCAATATGCGCGGAGGACGAATCCTTTGGGGTCAGATCACCGTGGTTTTCACCATCGTTCTGGTGATGACATGGGCGGCGACACAATGGACGGCCTTTCGTCTTGGCTTCCAACCCCAGCTTGGCAATCCATGGTTCGAACTGACGGGCTGGCCGGTCTATTACCCACCGGCCTTCTTCTGGTGGTGGTTTTCCTTCGACGCCTATGCGCCCGCAATTTTCGTGGAAGGTGCAATCATTGCCGCGTCTGGCGGTTTGATGGCTATCGCCGCTGCTATCTTCATGTCCATCATCCGTTCGCGCGAGGCGCGCAATGTCGCTACCTACGGTTCGGCGCGATGGGCTGAGGACAGGGAAATCCGCTCTGCCGGTTTGCTTGGCCCCGATGGCGTGGTGCTTGGTCGGTATGAGCGGACCTATCTGCGCCATGATGGGCCGGAGCATGTCCTCTGTTTTGCGCCCACCCGTAGCGGCAAGGGCGTCGGGCTTGTGGTGCCGACGCTGCTGACCTGGCCGGGAAGCTGCATCGTCCATGACATCAAGGGCGAGAACTGGGGTCTGACCGCAGGCTTTCGCGCAAAGCATGGCCGCGTGCTGCTGTTCGATCCGACCAACGCGAAGTCATCCGCCTACAACCCGCTGCTGGAGGTCCGGCAGGGTGAATGGGAAGTCCGTGATGTGCAGAATATCGCGGATATTCTGGTCGATCCCGAAGGCAGTCTCGACAAGCGCAACCATTGGGAAAAGACCAGCCATAGCCTTCTGGTCGGTGCGATCCTGCATGTTCTCTATGCCGAGCCGGACAAGACGCTGGCGGGTGTCGCCAGTTTCCTGTCCGATCCGCGCCGACCGGTGGAAGCGACTTTACGGGCAATGATGGACACGCGGCATCTGGGCGAAGCAGGCGTGCATCCGGTTATCGCGTCGTCGGCGCGGGAGCTGTTGAACAAGTCCGAGAATGAGCGATCAGGCGTGCTCAGCACCGCCATGTCTTTTCTGGGCCTCTATCGCGATCCCGTTGTGGCTCAGGTGACGGCCCGCTGTGACTGGCGCATCGCCGATCTGGTCGCCAGCGAACGGCCAGTCACGCTCTACCTTGTCGTGCCGCCATCCGACATCAACCGTACCAAGCCTTTGATCCGCCTTATTCTCAATCAGATCGGCAGACGGCTGACCGAGGAACTGAATACATCCGCCAAACGGCATCGCCTGCTGTTGATGCTGGACGAGTTTCCGGCGCTCGGGCGGCTGGATTTCTTTGAAAGCGCACTGGCTTTCATGGCGGGCTATGGCCTCAAGAGCTTCCTGATCGCCCAGAGCCTCAATCAGATCGAACGTGCCTACGGGCCGAACAATGCCATTCTCGACAATTGCCATGTGCGTGTCAGCTTCGCCACGAACGACGAACGCACGGCCAAGCGGGTCTCGGATGCGCTCGGCACCGCGACAGAGTTACGTGATTCCACCAACTATGCCGGGCACCGACTGGCCCCATGGCTGGGGCATCTGATGGTCTCGCGTCAGGAAACTGCGCGGCCCTTACTGACGCCTGGCGAGATCATGCAGCTTCCACCCACCGATGAAATTGTCATGGTCGCGGGCACGCCGCCGGTCCGCGGCACCAAGGCGCGGTATTTCGAGGACGTGCGGTTGCAGGAACGCATCTTGACACCGCCCGATCCGGCCACGGTAGCCACTACCGAAACCCCGTCATCGGATGATTGGTCGAGCCGTGTCGTTACGGCCAACAAGCCTGTGGCGAATGCCACCGATGAGACCGAAGGCGATCCGGCCAATGCCGGTATCCGCCGTGAGCCGGAACTGCCCGAACATGAGGAAATCATCACCCCGCCATCGCCTGAACAGGAGTTCACCTTCCCAGACGACGAGCCCGACGTTGACGCCGCCAAGGCGAACGCGATGCGCCAGCGCATGAGGGCCGTGGCGCGACAAGTGGCGATGAACCCCGATGACGGAATGGAACTCTGAGGCCGCGCCATGACCACAAGAACCCGGATGAATGTCTATTTCGATCCTGCGCTGATGCCGCAAATCGAGACGCTGGCGCATCGCCGCAAGGTCTCCAAATCCGCCATCGTGGAAGCGGCGGTCATGTCCTACCTGTCGGGCGACGCCGCCGATCAGATGGAAGCCGCCATGTCGCGCCGCCTGGACCGGCTCGGCCGCCAGATCGATGGGCTGGACATGGACCTTGCCGTTCTTGGCGAAACGGTCGCGCAGTTCATCCATTTCTGGATGACCATCACGCCGCCATTGTCCGGCACCGCACAATCCGCAGCCCGCGCGAAAGGCGCGGAACGGTTCGAAGGCTTTATGGAGACCCTCGGGCGCAGACTTGCCACAGGCGACAGGTTTCTCAAAGAGCTGTCGCGGGATATTGATGCCCTGTCCACGCAGGAAGACTCGTTGGACGAGTTGCAAACCGAAGAGCTCTTGAAAAACCCATCACGATAGGTTATTGGTTTCCATGGTCACGATCCACCGCGCGCACGGGCTACGCATCGTCATCTTCACCGACGACCATGAGCCAGCCCATGTGCATGTGTTCGGCGATGGTCACGCCAAGATCAATCTGATCGGCCCCGATGACGGGCCGGAACTGGTCTGAGTGGAGGACATGAAGCGGAACAATGTGCGCCGTGCGATGGCTGTCGTGATCGAACACAGGGATGAGTTTCTGGCGCGTTGGAGAGAGATACATGGTTGAACTGACCGATACCGCAATCGATGCCGCGCTGGAGCGGGGCCGCACCGCACACGCCAATGAACCGCGTGCGGCGGCTGCGCGCTACGACCGGTCTTCCGGTCGCGTGATCGTCGATCTTGAAAACGGCTGCACCTTCGCCTTTCCGCCGCGTCTGGCGCAGGGGCTTGAGGGCGCAACCGGCGATCAACTCGCCACCGTCGAAGTCCTCGGCAAGGGCTATGGTCTGCACTGGGAGGAATTGGACGTTGACCTGTCTCTGCCGGGCCTGATGGCGGGTATTTTCGGCACCAAGACCTGGATGGCCCGTCGTGCAGGTCGAGCTACATCAGCCGCAAAGGCCGCCGCATCCCGCGCCAATGGAGCGAAGGGCGGTCGGCCGCGTAAAACGGCTAAGATGTAAAAAGTCAGCAGTGTTCGGTGGCGCAAATGAGGCTGGCAATGCTTGCCCAGATGGCCTTCTCGTACAGTTAGTGGGCCTTCCCTAAATGCTCGTCGAAGGTTGAGTAGTTCTTTATGCCCTTGGTCTTCTGCGCTTTGCCAAGCCGGGTGCCGTCAATTCTCTTTTGCAGATATCTGGTCAGCGCCTCAAATGTATGAACCGGAAGGTTGTCCCACTTCGCGCCGAATTCCCGTTTTATGCTGTTATAGAGAATAGCATAGTTCATACCATCTTTCCCCACTTCAGCCCTTTTAAATTCATGATATCGGTCGATGAGGTATTTTGTGTAGTTTCGTTGTGCGAGGTCTGAACCTATGGTTCCAGAGATCGGCCCCTGTTTTGTCGCCAAGGATTTGTTGGAGACATGCACCGTATTCGCCACGATTCCGGCGTTCGACCCGCTAAAGGAAATGACGTTGCCTTCGCTGCGGGACTGCACCTGCGCAGGTTTTGCGTCTCCCTGTTCAGCTCGAAATTTTGCCTCATAAACATCACGAGCGGGGATCGCCCCGTTCTCGATCTTCTGATGGCAGTTGGCGCAGACCAGCAGGAGGTTTTTGACGTGATGCTCTTGCGTTTCTGCATGTGCAATGATGTGATGAACTTGCAAGGTGTTCACATCTTGCTCACCACAAAAAGGGCATTTTGAAGCGAACTGCTGGTAAATTTCTTTCTCCAGCTTTCTGGGCAGAGCTTTGCGTTTCGTCATTTGTTCTCGTGCATGGAAATTGGTCTGATTCATTACATAACAGCGCCTCTTCTTGTGGCCCAGTGACAAATTGGGAATGAACCCCCTGAACTCGCAGCCACTGACTACCCGTCCTATTCACCGCCGATGACCGCATCGCGCCGCACGGGTTTAATTTGCTGTTGATCGGGCCGGTTTTCGGTCTCTTTTAATCGACCCCGATCCGGGGATCGCCTGTCGCGTCCCTACTTTTGCACCGGGGCCGACATGATCGAGACCAGCCACAGAGAGGAAGCCATCGCACGCGGCGCGCGGATGCTGCGCACGGCGCTTGGTCCTGCGATTGCGCGCTTTCTGGACGATCCGGCTGTTGTTGAAGTGATGCTCAACCCCGATGGGCGACTCTGGATCGACCGGCTGTCGGAAGGGCTGGCCGATACGGGCGAGCGCCTGTCCGCCGTCGATGGTGAGCGCATCGTCCGGGTGGTCGCCCATCATGTCGGCGCAGAGGTGCATGTGCGCAGTCCGCGCGTGTCCGCCGAATTGCCGGAGACCGGCGAACGATTCGAGGGGCTGTTGCCGCCCGTTGTCGCCGCACCGGCCTTCGCCATCCGCAAGCCCGCTGTCGCCGTGTTCACGCTGGACGATTACGTCACCGCCGGGATCATGACCCGGTTTCAGGCGGAGGCGCTGAGGCTCAATGTCGCGACCCGCGCCAATATTCTGGTGGCGGGTGGCACCTCGACCGGCAAGACAACGCTGACCAACGCGCTGCTGGCCGAGGTGGCGAAGACTTCGGATCGCGTCGTCATCATTGAGGATACGCGCGAGCTGCAATGCGCCGCGCCCAACCTTGTCGCCATGCGGACGAAGGATGGCGTAGCGACGCTTTCCGATCTGGTGCGTTCCAGTCTGCGCTTGCGCCCGGATCGCATCCCCATCGGCGAGGTGCGCGGGGCTGAAGCGCTTGATCTGCTCAAGGCATGGGGCACCGGCCATCCGGGCGGGATTGGCACCATCCATGCCGGATCGGGCATCGGCGGGCTGCGCCGCCTCGAACAGCTCATTCAGGAGGCGGTCGTCACCGTGCCGCGCGCTCTGATCGCCGAAACCATCAATTGTGTCGCCGTTCTGTCGGGTCGCGGTTCGTCGCGCCGATTGACCGAACTTGCCCGCGTCGAAGGGCTGGGGCCGGACGGCGATTACCGCATCAGCCCCATCGAAGTTTCCCCAACCACCACTCACGCAACCGGAGACCTTTTATGATCCATATCGCCATGCGCTGTCATCAGCGCCTCGCCACCGCCGCCGCTTTTGCTGCGACCAGCCTGATACTGGCCGCGCCCGCCCATGCGGCGGGATCGTCCATGCCCTGGGAAGCGCCGTTGCAAAGCATCCTGCAATCCATCGAAGGCCCGGTCGCCAAGATCATCGCCGTCATCGTCATCATCATGACCGGTTTGGCACTGGCCTTTGGTGACACATCGGGCGGATTCCGCCGCCTGATCCAGATCGTCTTCGGCCTTTCCATCGCCTTTGCCGCCAGTTCGTTCTTCCTGTCGTTCTTCTCGTTCGGCGGCGGAGCCTTGGTGTGATGGCGGTCGCTCTCGAACAGTTGGACGCCGTGCCCGGCTTCAGCGTCCCGGTCCACCGGGCGCTGACCGAGCATATCCTGCTTGGCGGCGCACCGCGTTCCATCGCCATCATGAACGGCACGCTGGCCGGCGCCGTGGGCCTTGGCCTGCGTCTCTGGCTGGTCGGCATCGCCATCTGGGCAATCGGCCACTTCCTCGCGGTCTGGGCGGCGAAGCGCGATCCGCAATTTGTCGAGGTCGGACGGCGACATCTGCGCATCCCCGCACATCTTTCGGTCTGAGGGCGCATCCATGATGAACCTCGCCGAGTATCGCCGCAGCGCCACGCAGCTTTCCGACTATCTGCCCTGGGCGGCGCTGGTCGGGCCGGGCGTGGTGCTGAACAAGGATGGCAGTTTCCAGCGGACGGCGCAGTTTCGCGGTCCCGATCTGGATAGCGCCGTCGCCGCCGAACTGGTTGCTGTGGCGGGGCGGATCAACAACGCCTTCCGCCGCCTGGGATCAGGTTGGAGCATATTCGTGGAGGCGCAGCGCAGCGAGGCTGCGACCTATCCCGAAAGCCTCTTTCCCGATCCCGCATCCGCGCTGGTCGATGCGGAGCGCAAGGCTAGCTTCGAAGAAGTCGGCGCGCATTTTGTATCCGGCTATTTCCTGACCTTCCTCTGACTGCCATCTGCCGAAGACGCCGCCCGCGCCGAGACATGGCTTTACGAGGGCCGCGCGCAATCGGGCGTGAACCCCCACGAGCTGATGCGCGGTTTCATCGACCGCACCGACCGGGTGCTGGCGCTGATGGACGGCTTCATGCCGGAATGCCGCTGGCTGGATGACAGCGAGACGCTGAGCTTTCTGCATTCGACCATTTCCACGAACCAGCAACGCATCCGCGTGCCCGAAGTGCCGATGCATCTCGACGCATTGCTGGCCGATCAGCCGCTGACCGGCGGGCTGGAGCCGCGTTTGGGCGAGGCCCATCTGCGCGTGCTGACCATCGTGGGCTTCCCGACCGCGACCACGCCGGGCCTCTTGGACGAGATGAACCGGCTCGCCTTTCCCTATCGCTGGTCCACCCGCGCCATCCTGATGGACAAGACCGATGCGACCCGGATGCTGACCCGTATCCGCCGCCAGTGGTTCGCCAAGCGCAAGTCCATCGCCGCGATCCTCAAGGAAGTGATGACCAATGAGGCATCCGCGCTGGTGGATACCGATGCCGCCAACAAGGCGCTCGATGCCGACATGGCCTTGCAGGAACTCGGCGCTGACGTGGCGGGCATGGCCTATGTCACGGCGACCGTCACCGTCTGGGATGCCGATCCGCGTCTTGCCGACGAGAAGCTGCGACTGGTCGAGAAGATCATTCAGGGCCGCGACTTCACCGCCATGCCGGAAACGGTCAATGCCGTGGATGCATGGCTCGGCAGCTTGCCGGGCCATGCTTACGCCAATGTCCGCCAGCCCCCCATCAGCACTTTGAATCTCGCCCATATGATCCCGCTTTCAGCGGTGTGGGCTGGCGCGGCGCGGGACGAGCATTTCGATGCACCCCCTTTGCTCTATGGAAAGACCGAAGGCTCAACCTCGTTCCGGTTATCCCTCCATGTCGGCGATGTCGGCCATACGCTGGTCGTCGGCCCGACCGGAGCAGGCAAGAGCGTCCTGCTGGCGCTGATGGCCTTGCAGTTCCGGCGCTATGCCGGATCACAGGTCTTCGCCTTCGATTTCGGCGGCAGCATCCGCGCCGCCGCGCTCGCCATGGGCGGCAACTGGCACGATCTGGGCGGCGGATTGACCGAGGGATCGGACACGTCCGTTTCCCTGCAACCGCTTGCCCGCATCCATGACAAGCACGAACGCGCCTGGGCCGGGGACTGGATTGCCGCCATTCTTGCCCGCGAAGGCGTCGCCATCACGCCTGAGGTCAAGGAACATATCTGGACGGCGCTGACCTCGCTGGCCTCGGCCCCGGTCACTGAGCGCACCATCACCGGCTTTGCCGTTCTGCTGCAATCGAACGACCTCAAGCAAGCCCTTCGTCCCTATTGCGTCGGCGGGGCTTGGGGCCGGTTGCTGGATGCCGAGGCCGAACATCTGGGCGGTGCGGACGTGCAAGCCTTCGAGATCGAGGGGCTTGTCGGCACCGGAGCCGCGCCCGCTGTTCTGGCCTATCTGTTTCATCGCATCGGCGACCGGCTCGATGGACGGCCCACGCTGCTGATCATCGACGAGGGCTGGCTGGCGCTCGACGATGACGGGTTTGCGGGCCAGCTTCGCGAATGGCTGAAGACGCTACGCAAGAAGAACGCTAGCGTCATCTTTGCCACGCAAAGCCTCAGTGACATCGACGGCAGCGCCATTGCGCCGGCCATCATCGAAAGCTGCCCGACCCGGCTTCTGTTACCGAACGAACGCGCTATCGAGCCGCAGATTACCGCGATCTATCGCCGCTTCGGTCTCAATGACCGCCAGATCGAAATCCTCGCACGAGCGACACCCAAGCGCGACTATTACTGCCAGTCGCGGCGCGGCAATCGCCTGTTCGAGCTTGGCCTCAGCGAAGTCGGCCTCGCGCTTTGCGCCGCATCCGCAAAATCCGATCAGACCCGCATCGCCGAACTCTTTGCCGAGAATGGCCGCGAAGGTTTCCTCGCCGCCTGGCTGCACGAGCGCCGCGTCGATTGGGCCGCAGACCTGATCCCCGATCTTACCAACCTCATCCCCCAAGCAGAGAAGGAGTCCCAATCATGAAGTCACGTCAGTCTCGCGCCCGCCGTTTCGCTGCCGCATTGCTTGCCGCACCCGTTGTCGCCGTGCCCATGGTCCTGCCGCAACCGGCATTCGCAGCATGGATCGTCTATGATCCCTCAAACTACGCTCAGAACCTGCTGACCGCAGCGCGAACGCTGGAGCAGATCAACAACCAGATCACCTCGCTTCAGAACGAAGCGCAGATGCTCATCAATCAGGCCCGCAATCTGGCGAGCCTGCCATATTCGTCGCTCCAGCAATTGCAGCAGAACGTCCAGCGCACCAAGCAGCTTCTCGCCCAGGCGCAGAATATCGCCTTCAATGTCGGTCAGATCGATCAGGCGTTTCAGACCAAATACGGCAATGTCTCGCTGTCCGCGACCGAGGCGCAGCTTGTGGCAGACGCCCGCTCACGCTGGCAGAACACGGTCGGCGGCTTGCAGGACGCCATGCGCGTGCAGGCAGGCGTTGTCGGCAATATCGAGACCAACCGCGCCGAGATGTCGGCGCTGGTCAGTCGCAGTCAGGGTGCGACCGGGGCGCTGCAAGCGACACAAGCGGGTAATCAACTTCTGGCGCTGCAATCCCAGCAACTATCCGACCTCATCGCATTGATGGCGGCGAATGGGCGAGCCGAGGCTTTGAATGAGGCCGAGCGTGCCACCGCCGCCGAACAGGGCCGCATCCAGCGTGAGCGCTTCCTGACGCCGGGCGCGGGCTACCAGCCCGGCAATGCGCAGATGTTCAACTGAGGCGGCACCGATGGAGGGGAAGCATCTGGCCCGCATTGGCGCGGTGATCTTCGTCGCGCTTGCGATCACCGCGACGGCCATCGAGATGTCGCGGGAGGACGAGCCTTCCGCGCCCCGTCCGGCATCCGCTCTCCAGCCCACGGCCGATCCGCTGCGCGAGCGCCTGCGCCGCTGTCAGCAACTCGGCGAGGCGGCGGCCAGTGACGCCGACTGCCTCGCCGCCTGGGCGCAATCGCGCGACCGCTTTCTGGGGCGCTGAGCCATGAACAATACCGGCGTCATCGACAATTTTCTGGGTGTCTTCACCAGCTACATCGACAGCGGCTTTGGCCTGCTCGGCGGCGAGGTCGCCTTCATCGCCACCACGCTCATCGTCATCGACGTGACGCTCGCGGCGCTGTTCTGGGCCTGGGGTGCCGACGACGACATCATCGCCCGTCTGGTGAAGAAGACGCTGTTTGTCGGCATCTTCGCCTACATCATCGGAAACTGGAACAATCTCGCAAGGATCGTCTTCGAGAGCTTCGCCGGTCTCGGCCTCATGGCGTCCGGCACCAGCTTTTCCGTCGCCGACCTGATGCGGCCAGGCCGCGTGGCGCAGACCGGACTCGATGCCGGACGGCCATTGCTCGAATCCATTTCCGACCTGATGGGCTGGGTGTCCTTCTTCGAGAACTTCATCCAGATCGCCTGCCTGCTCTTCGCCTGGGCATTGGTGGTGCTGGCTTTCTTCATCCTTGCCGTGCAGCTTTTCGTGACCCTGATCGAATTCAAGCTGACGACGCTCGCGGGCTTCGTCCTGATCCCCTTCGGCCTTTTCGGCAAAACGGCCTTCATGGCCGAACGGGTGCTGGGCAATGTCGTATCCTCAGGCATCAAGGTGCTGGTGCTTGCCGTCATCATCGGCATCGGCAGCACGCTGTTCTCGCAATTCACAGCAGGTTTTGGTGGTGTAACGCCGACTATTGACGACGCCATGGCCATCGTTCTTGCCGCACTGTCGCTCCTTGGCCTCGGCATCTTCGGCCCCGGCATCGCCAACGGGCTTGTCTCGGGTGGCCCGCAGCTTGGTGCGGGCGCCGCAGTCGGCACCGGCCTTGCGGTTGGCGGCGCTGCCCTTGCTGCTGGCGGGGGCACCATGCTGGCCGCAAAGGGCGGCGCTGCAATACTGTCTGGTGGAGCCGCCGCCGTTCGTGGCGGCGCAACCGCCGCCGGTGGTGCAAGTGCGGCTTATAGTGTCGGCTCACTCGGCAAATCCGGGGCATCCGGCGTGGTATCTGGTATGGGCGGCGTTGCGCGCGCAGCCGGTTCTGCCGCAGCGTCCCCGTTGAAGCGCACCGCCGCGAAGGCGTCCGAAAGCGTCAAATCCAGTTTTGCCCAAGGCGCGAAGGCCGGGTTCGGCGCGACCGGCGGTTCTTCCACCATGGGAACGGTTGGTAGCGCCAGCGCCGATGCCGCCACCCAACCATCCGGCAATCCGCCTGCCTGGGCGCGGCGAATGCAGCACCGGCAAACCCTCTCACACGGAACCACCATGGCCGCCCATGCCGTTCGCGCTGGTGACGGCCATGGCGGCGGCGCATCCGTTACCCTTTCCGAAAGTGATCGCTCATGAGCCTCTTCAAACGACCCGCCGCCCATTACGGCAAGACACCGCAACCCGAGACACCCTACCAGAAGGCCGCGCAGGTCTGGGATGACCGCATCGGCTCCGCCCGCGTGCAGGCGAAGAACTGGCGCATCATGGCCTTTGGCTGCCTGATCCTGTCGGCAGGATTCGCCACGGCGCTGGTCTGGCAATCGGCGCGCGGCAGCGTCGTGCCCTGGGTGGTGCAGGTCGATAATCTCGGGCAAGCACAAGCTGTCGCGCCCGCCACAGCCGATTACCGTCCCTCTGACCCGCAGATCGCCTTTCATCTGGGCCGCTTCATCGAAGAGGTGCGGTCGATCCCCGCAGACGCCATCATCGTGCGCCAGAACTGGCTGCGCGCCTATGAGTTCACCACCGACCGGGGTGCGGCGGCGCTCAATGACTATGCCCGCGCCAATGACCCATTCGCCAAGGTCGGGCAGCAGCAGATCGCTGTCGAGGTTTCCAGCGTCATCCGGGCGTCGCCGGACAGCTTTCGCGTGGCCTGGACCGAACGCCATTACGAGAACGGCCAGCTTTCCACCACTGAACGCTGGACGGCCATTCTCACCATCGTCATCCAGCCGCCGCGCAGCGCCGAGAAGCTGCGCGCCAATCCGCTTGGCATCTATGTCAATGCAATCTCGTGGTCACGGGAGATGGGGCAATGAATATGACGATCCGCACGCATTCTGCCGTTGTCATCCTTCTGTCCGCCACCATGCTGGCCGGTTGCGCAACGAAACAGCCGCAGTTCAGCTATGATTCCAGCGTGCCGCCGCTGCCCAGGGTGCAGCAGACCACTGCAATCGATGACAGGCCCAAGCCGCTGCACACACCACCCGCATGGACCGTCGCCCATGGCGGCCCTGCATCCGCCACGCCCACGGGCCGGGTGCAGAACGCCAATGCCGCCGCCCGGATCGAGCCGCGCCGTGAGGGCTATTACAACGCCATCCAGATTTACCCCTGGAGCGAAGGCGCACTCTATCAGGTCTATGCCGCTGTCGGGCAGATCACCACCATCGCGCTGGAGCCGGGCGAGCGCCTGAGTGGTGCAGGCCCGATTGCCGCCGGTGATACCGCTCGCTGGATCATCGGCGACACGGAATCCGGCTCTGGCGCAAATGCCCGTGTCCAGATTCTGGTGAAGCCGACGCGGCCGGACATTTCCACCAACCTTGTCGTTACCACCGACCGGCGCAGCTACATGATCGAGCTGCACGCACGGGACTCGCTCTACATGCCTGCCGTTGCCTGGGCTTATCCGGCAACGCCCGCCACCCGTCGCCCGAGTGTGCCATCAGCGCCTGTCATTCCCGCTCAATCTTCCCGCAACTATCGCTACGGATTGCAGGTTCAGGGTGACAGCCCGCCATGGCGACCGGTTTCTGTCTTTGACGATGGCCGCCGGGTCTATGTCGTCTTCCCGCGCGGCATCGTGCAGGGCGAGATGCCGCCGCTCTTTGTCATTGGCGCAGATGGCGAGCCGCAGATCGTCAATTCTCGCATCCACCAGAATATCCTGATCGTGGACCGGCTCTTCGGTGCGGCGGAACTGCGCCTTGGCTCTGGCAAGCGCCAGCAGGTGGTCAGGATCGTCCGCGTTGAACAGCAGCAAAAGGTGGCGAGCGATTCCACCACTACCACGGAGGCCCGCCATGACCGATAACACCGACACCGCAGCCCCGATGCGCCTGCGGGCCGAGCCGCCCCGTGTCACCCGTCTGTCGCGGAAAGTTTTGGCGGGCGTTGGCGCTATTGCACTTCTCGGCATTGGCGGCGCATTGATCTATGCGCTCCAGACCCGTGATGCCGGACAGGGCGGCGGCGAACTTTATTCCACCGAGAACCGCAACACGGCGGACGGGCTGAACGGCCTGCCAAGCGATTATACCGGCCCGGTTCTGGGACCGGCACTGCCCGGTGATCTGGGCGGGCCGATCCTTGATGCGCAGCAGAGAGGACAGCCGGTTGCGCCGCCCGTCACGGCAACACCCGCTGTCGATCCAGAAGAACAGCGCCGTCTCGCCGAGGAAGAAGCCGCACGCATGAGCGGCGTGTTTTTCCAGTCTGGCCCGCGCACTGGGGCACCAGCCAGCACGGCCATGCCGAGTCTGGCGGGCTTTGAGTCCGGCAGTCAGCCCGCAACACAGGACCGCAATGCTGCCTTCCTCAACGGCCCCGTGGACCGGCAGACTGTTGCGCCGGATCGGGTATCTCCGCCGGCCTCGCCTTATATCCTGCAGGCCGGGGCCGTCATTCCTGCCGCGTTGATTACCGGCATCCGCTCCGATCTGCCCGGTCAGATCACCGCGCAGGTGACGGAAAATGTCTATGACAGCCCGACCGGCAGCCTTCTGCTGATCCCGCAGGGCACGCGCATCATCGGCCAGTATGATGATGACGTAGGCTTCGGGCAGCGCCGAGTGCTGCTGGTCTGGAACCGCCTGATCCTGCCCGGCGGCCGTTCCATCGTGCTGGAACGCCTGCCGGGCGCGGATGCCAGCGGCTATGCCGGGCTGGAGGATGGCGTCGATCATCACTGGTGGGATGTGATGAAGGCCGCTGGTCTCTCCACGCTGCTGGGCATCGGCACGGAACTCGCCAGCGACAGCGAAGACCGCCTGATCCGCGCCATCCGCGACGGGGCGCAGGACACCATCAATCAGGCCGGACAGCAGATCGTCCAGCGCCAGTTGCAGGTCGCCCCGACATTGACCATCCGCCCCGGCTTCCCGGTCAGGATTATCGTCACCCGCGATCTTGTGTTTGAGCCAACCGGAGACTGACCCATGACAAAACTGAAACTCGGCCCGCTGCCCGACGACAAGCCCGTCAAGGTGACGCTGGAACTGCCCGCGTCGCTCCACCGCGACCTTACCGCCTATGCCGAGGTGCTGGCCCGTGAAACCGGCCAGACCATCGCCGATCCCATCAGGCTGATCGTGCCCATGCTGGAGCGGTTTATTGCGACGGATCGAGGTTTTGCCAAGGCGCGAAAGACGATGCTTTGAAAATGGCTGGTATCGGCGCCAGACGCATCAGGAATACTGGAACGCTGCAAGCCATGACATTGCTTGGATTCGGACGCCCGTCAGGCCTCGTGGACGAAATCGACCCCTACCGCTTTCGCCGCTTTCACGAACTTCCGGTCGAAAGTCAGAAGCGCACCATGTGTTTCGGAAAGGCCAAGGTGCAGCGCATCCGTGAAGTCCATGCCCCGCTCGGCGTGGTCGAACGCGGCGGCCACGATGGCTGCGTCCTCGATGGACACCCCCGGCAGGCCGCCGAAGGCGCGCATGGCCCGCGCGACAGCCTCCGGCTTGTAGCCATAGGCGCTGCGTAGCACCCACTCGGTCTCCAAAACCACCGTCAGAGGCACGAATACGGGCTGGCCGTCGACGATCTCGCGGGCGCGCTTCGATTGCTCGGGGTGATCGCCGGTCAGGTAACGGACGACGATGTTCGTATCAATTGCGATCATGGCGTCGGCGGGCCTCGGCCAGCACGCCGGCCTCCATGTCCTCAAGCGATTTCGGCGCGCCAGCGGAGGGCAGCATGCCGAAGACATCCTCGGGCCGGGTTGGCGCGAAGGCGGGCGCGCGTTTCAACAGGACGCCATCCGGGGTTTCTTCGACCACAAGCCGCGTGCCGGCATCCCATTTCCGATGCGTGCGGATCGCCTTGGGCAGGATGACCTGGCCCTTGGTCGAGACAGTCGTGATCAGCGTGTCAGGTTGCGCCATGGGTTCGAATCCAGAAGTAAGACAAGGGTAAGATAGTGGAGATGCTGGTTTGGTGCAAGTGGGAGCGTGGGGTAGGGTGTTCCGGTGTTCCGGCTATGTCGCCGCCGATGTAGATTCAATGGCGGCGCGAGGTCCGCCTAAATCGCCGCCTGTAATGAGTGTCGGCATCGGTAGTTGCGTGCCCCCGCAACCAACGATAATTGCGAAACCTCCGTAGGCCCCGCCGCGGAGGTTTTTGCTTTTCCTGGCCCATGAACTAGTGGATTGATCGAGACGATTGGTTCCGGTTGTGCGAGATTGAGTGATGAGCACAGGAACGGGTTTGACATTATCGCTGTAAGATCGCACTCGGCTTGAGGGGATCGCATTGCATCCGTCGACGCGGCAAAAGCATGTTTGGCGCTGCCGGATCGTTGTTTTGAGCGGTGATGGTCTCGGCACGATGGCGATTGCGCGCGCGACGGGGAAGTCGAAGAAATGCGTTTGGCGCTGGCAGGAGCGGTTTCGTAGCGAAGGCGTGGACAGGCCCTATCGATGCGATCCGGACACAAGAGCTTGTCCCTGGTTCCATCGGCAATGTTCCGGCCCTGGTCATCGAACGTCTCGCCCGATCGTCGAGACCATGACGCATGACTACAAGCGCAACGGCACGACCACGCTCTTTGCCGCACTGAATGTGCTGACCGGCGAGGTGTTCGGGCAGAACATGGCGCGCCACCGGCACCAGGAGTTCCTCCGCTTCCTGAACACGCTGGAACAGGAAATCCCGACCGGAAAGACCGTGCATGTCGTGCTCGACAATGTCTCGTCGCACAAGACACAAGAAGTCAGGCGCTGGCTCGAACGCCACCCCCGCTGGACCTTTCATTTCACGCCAACATCGGCGTCATGGTTGAACGCCGTCGAGGGCTTCTTCGCCAAGCTGACAAAGCGCAGGCTGAAATACGGGGCCTTCAGTTCCGTCGCCGACCTGCAAGCCGCAATCCAGCGCTTCATAACAGAGCACAACGACACCGAGGCAAAGCCATTCACATGGCGCGCCGACCCAAACGAAATCATCGCTACTCGAAATCGCGGGTTCCAAATGTTGGAATCATTCCACTAGATTTCAGACACCAAACCCAGTAGGCGTCAACCGGCGGCCGCTTACGTTCCTCTGCCACCGGGCGCGTATTTCTCGACCAGCGCCATCGCCATGCGAAGGGTTCGCTGACCATCTTCGTCACCCAACGCTCCAAGTCGCACGGCCCGCAGGATGAGATCACGCCTCTCATCCATTGTCCGAAAGGCTGCACCCACGCTCACATAATCGAGGCTTTGGCAGGCAATGGCTCCAGCAAGGTATATCAGACGACCTGCCGAACGAGCCGCTTGCGAGTCTGGATGATATGTAGCGGCTGCGGTGGCCAAGCGTGAAAACCCCTCCAGCGCTCTGACCGCAGATGGAGCGCCAAATCCCTCGGAAAGGGCCGACAAAATGTCAATTCGTGCGTCCTGTAGGTTCTTGTTTCGGAAGCTCTTATCTACTGCCTGCAACTCAGCAATCAATTGTTCATCGCCCATTCTCTCCGGGTAGAGAATGGTTTGGTTATTCTGAATGCGCTGGATGTCCGTGCTATCGATCAGTTGTAGGTCGAGCTTCTCTGCCACCGACCGAAGATTTTTGCGCACGGTCGTAGCAACATAGGCCCCGTCAATATCAAGCGCATCGGCTAAGCCGCTCGTCCAAAAGATGCGTTCAACTGCCTTCGGTCGTTGTTTGTATTTGATGTCGCAAATCTGCACCCGGCGAGATGTGCCGGTTGGACGTTCATATATCGGCGAGGCGGTCCACAAGGGTGACAGCTACCCCGGCGAGCACGACGCGATCATCGACGGTGAGACATGGGACCGGGTACATTTGATCCTGCAAGAGAGTCCGCGCAAACGGGCGACTCGGACCCGCGTCGATACACCCGCGCTGCTGAAGGGGCTTCTTTTCAGTCCCGATGGCGCCGCGTTCTCGCCGACACACACACCCGCAAAGGCGGAAAACTCTACGGCTACTACGTCAGCCAGACGGTGCTGAAGCATGGTGCCGGGTCATGCCCCGTGGGCCGCGTGCCTGCGGGCGAGATCGAGGCCGCCGTCATCGACCAACTGCGTGCCGTCTTCCGCGAGCCCGAGATTATCGTGGGCAAGTGGAAGGCAGCACGCGCCGACACCAACATCACCGAAACCGACGCCCGAGCAGCCCTGTAGCAGCTCGATCCGCTGTGGGACGAACTGTTCCCCGCCGAACAGACCCGCATCGTGGCGCTGCTGGTCGAGCGCGTCGACATCGGCACGGATGCTGGTCGCCATCGCACTGGCGAACAAAATGGCGCGGGCGATCTGGGCGATGCTGACCAAACAGGAGGATTATCGGGATCCGGAGCTGGCTGCGGCCTGAGCGACGATCAAGCCGCCAACGCTAGCATCGGTCAACGGGGAGTGAGAAGTCGACGATTCGAATGGGCGCAACGATCGAACAGATCCGGATCGGGAAAACCAGATAACTGCTCAGGACGGCAAGTCCTCCGGTGAGAGTTGGACCCGATCCGCAGATCACCATACCGGCCAGCGGCTTCTGAAAGCGCCGCCATCAAAGGCCTGACAGAAGACCGCATTCGATCACACGACCAATCGGTTCGAAATCTTCTTGCATCACGGGCGGCAACCACAGAAGCAGTTACATTGATCCGGTGGTCGTCATAGCCGCGAATGAATCAAAACCTTCACTTGTGGGTAACTGAAAGTCTCACTGGAGGATTACGGTAGGTCCTCTGGTCATTGCAGGGATTTTGCATTATGGGCTTGAGGCCGAATTGCGGGAGGATGGGGTGTGGTCATTCATGAACTTGCCAGCATCGCCATCGAGGTGGCGGATGCGGCGCGACCGGTTCCGCTCCGCTATTTTCGCAAGCCGCTGGCTGTCGATACCAAGGGCGACCTGTCGCCGGTCACCGTTGCCGACCGCGAGACCGAACTGGCCATGCGAGCGGTTCTCGACGCCCGTTGCGCGGACCACGGGATCTATGGCGAGGAGCACGGCCAGCGGGGACTCGACCGCCGCTTCATCTGGGTCATCGATCCAATCGACGGCACCCGATCGTTCATCACCGGCATGCCGCTCTTCACGACGCTTATCGCCCTGCTCGATGATCGGCAACCGGTCATCGGCATCATCGACGTGCCGGCACTCGCCGAGCGCTATCATGCGGTGCGCGGTGGTGGAGTCTTCTTCAATGACGCTCCGATCCACACCAGTGGTTGTGCAAAACTTGATGACGCCATCGTCTACATAGCTGGGCACGACCCTGACGACGACCGCATGCGCGAGCGGATGCATCGGCTTTTCCGCCATGGCCGTCTCCATCGCTACGGCTATGACGGTTTCGCCTATGCGCAGCTCGCGTCAGGGCATATCGACATCATGATCGAGGCTGGTCTGCAACCCTATGACTACATGGCGCTTGTGACGGTCGTGGAGGAGGCCGGCGGAGTCATCACCGACTGGTCGGGCAAGCCGCTGACTTTGGAATCGGGCGGTGACGTGCTCGCCACCGCCTCGCGCGAACTGCATGCTCAGGTGCTGGATGTCCTTGCCAGGTAAGCGGTTCCGGCACCAGGCAACTCCTCGTCCCGTTTGGGGCAGGCTCAGCCGCGCTGGGGTGCCGGAGGTGCACCGGGTGCGGGATGATTCTCGCGAACGGGGTCGCGCCGCAGCGCCTTGCGGGCGAGATGTAGGGCCAGATTGGCAAGCGGCATGCGCAGGTAGTGGGCGCGAAGATAGAGGAAGTGGTGAGCCAGCTGTGTCAGGCCGTCCGCGGCACTGGGGTGGTGCGGCATCAGTCCGCGATGCATAGCCGGCCGCATGATCGGGTCGAACCGCTTCTCGCCGTCGAGCCCCCGAAATACCGAGACCGGTACCTCCAGCCCGAGCAGGCGCGAGGCGTGATCGAGGGCGTGATAGAGGGGCCGGCGCAGCCGCATGACAGTCGCCCGTTCCAGCAGTGCATCCCAAAAGCCGGTATCGCGGACGGCAAAATCCCGGATTAGCCAGACAATGTCGAGCAGGTCGCGCAGTCCCTTGTCGAATTCGCCGTCGCTGAAGAGGTGGGCGGCGGCGTGAAGGACCATGTCGACCGGTTGCAGGACCCGGAAGCGGTCGTCCAGGGCCTGCGCATCGGTGATCATCCTGACCCGCGCGTCGGGAGCTGCCCTCCGCTCCTGAAGGATCGCGTGATGCACGTCGATCAGCGTGCCGCGAAGCTGATGCTCCATGGGCGGCAACTCGTGCGTCCAGCAGCGGTAGTAGCGCTCGTCATAGGCATCGATCGGCCCGAACGACCAGCCGGCCCGCTTGAGTCTGCTCTCGGCCGGAGCCAGTGACGCCTGAGGGACGAGGATGTCGATGTCGCCGAACACGCGTCCGCGTGCAGCCTCCAGTCCGGCGGCGACGTAGGCCGTGCCCTTGAGCAGGATGACCGGTTCCGGCATGTCGGCGAAGAGTTCGGCCAGAACGTAGAGTTCGAGGCGCACATCGCGCTCGATCTTGGCGGCGATGGTAAGGGCGCTGTCCGTGGCGCGCCGGACGGCCTCGGGGATGTTCGCCCGCGGCATTGCCGCCTCCAGCAGCAGGCCGAGCTTGCCCGATACGCCGGCGCTGCGCGACTGGCGCAGAAGCGTGTCCCATGCCTTTCCGTCCAGGCCGCAGGCAGTCGACGGGTCACGCAGCACCTGGACGAGCAAGGCAACGTCGGTCATGCGAATCTTCCGTCAGTCATGTCATCCAGGACCTGCAAGGCATCGTCGAGATTGCTGTAGAGCAAGGTGAAGCTGCGGGCCTTGTCCACGAGGGAGCAGAGCAGGTCGAAGCCCCGACGGCCGTGAATCGAGTAGTTCATCGCGTTTTCTGCCAGTTGCATGAGGGCGCGGGGCGGCGAAAGCGGACTGAAGCGGACGGGATTGCCGGCAAGGTAGCGCGGCAGCACGATCCAGTTCACACGTGCTTCCTGGCGCATCCGGCGCACGCTGTCGTCGGGCGGTCGCAACAGTCCGACCTTGCCCTTGACGGTTCCTTCGGCAACGCCGGTGAAGCTGAGATGGGGGAAGCGCTCTCCGATGATGTCGATGGAACGATTCTTGAGGTTGATCGGCCGGGCAAGGGGACGTACCGCGCCGCTTTCAAGGTCGATCAGCGCAAGCTCGTCGGACAGCAGCCGCCAGCCGGAAAATGCCAGTGCGGCGGTCAGCGTGCTCTTTCCGGCACCGGAGGGAGCGGGCATGACAAGGGCGCGCTCATCCTTGGCCAGGACGGCGGCGTGGATGACGAGATGGTCGTGGCCATGGGAGGCAATGCACCAATTCAGCCCCCACTCGAAGAAGGCGGCGGCCTGATCGAGCGGAAGGGGATAAAAGGGTGGCGTGCCATCACTGGTGAACGTGACCTGCGGTCGCCAGAAACGACGAATGCCGCCCTTGGTGGAGAGCGCGATATCAAAATCGCAGGTTTCATCGGTGTCGAGAATTTCATGAGCTGCGTAGAGCTCGTACAGTTCATCGCCGAGCGAGGCGATCGGTGAGCTTGCACGGACGCGAAATGGTCCGAGGCGCAGGTTCAGCCCGTCGCCGGCGAGGGCATCGCGACACCAGCGCGCGCCGCGCTCTTCCAGTCTCATGACCGCCCTCGCACGATGCCATCGACACAGGGCTCGGCCACGCCGATTTCAACGAGATTGGCCAGGATGGCTTCCGTGTGGATATTGCCCGTGGTCTGCTGTTCGAGGAGATCCGGCAGTGGCCGGCTGCCGCAAGGGGAGGGCGGGTGGAAATCCCGGTCGAGCAGGTTGGCGATGGCTTCCACCGACTGTTCGCCCTGTTCGAGAAGGCGCACGAGCCTGAGAGCCTTTTCGGCGAGGAAGTGTGTGTCGCCGGTCATGTCGTCATAGATCACGGCTTCGCCAGCCCATGCGCGCATGGTCAGCGTTTCACCGAATTCTGCCGATAATCGCACAGACCTGCCGCTCATCCATCACTCCCGTCGACCGTCTATCGAACGCCACCAGTACCCTATCCCGATGGGTCGGAACAGGAACAAGGGCCTTGCCGGTCCGTCGCGCTGACCGTCACGTTCACCCCGCCAATGTCACCCGGGTGGGGAACAGCCCTAACCTGCGGGATCATGTGACGTTGCGGTTAACAGCCGGTTTAGATCGGTTGATCACGCCATCCGCCAGATTTCCGACCAATCGGAAAATGATTATGGACCGGATCGGCTCAGGATTTCTGCGTTGCCATGAAGAAAATCACCCTATGGGGCACATGGTCGTTGGTCATGTTTTCGTTCGGATCAAAAGGAAAGGCGACTTCCGGGGAAGCCGCCCTTGTCCTTGCGTGGCACAATTCACCGGATGCAGACAATGATCAGGCGCTGAAACCCGGATAGACGCTGTATTTCGACTTCAGGGCAGCCATCTGGGCATTGTAATCGTCGACCAAGGCATAGTACTCATCTTGCAGTTGGGCTGCGAGAGTTGAGTCACCGGCGGCCCAAGCGGCATTGAGTTCAGTCGTGATCCGCTGTTGCTCAGCCACGAATGCCGAAGAAATCGGATCGAGTTCCTGATAATAGCAATAGTTGGGATCACGGCGCGTCGATGTCGAATTGTTGCCGGACAGCAGGGCGGAGTTGGTGCATTCGTTACCGAGCGCCGGGCGACTTGCCAAGGTAAGCACCAAGGGTGTCATGCCGGCACCCATGCCCAACAGGCGACGACGGCTGTGGACACTTCCGTCGCGTTTCACCGGCCGCTCTCGACCCGCTGAAAGGACAGCCCGCGCAACGTCGTCCTGGTTCTCAGGAGCTTTTGAATGAGGCGATTCCACGAGCAAATCCTCCAAATATGCAGTCATTTCCGCCTTGTGGCCATCAGGCGGGCCCAAAAGCAGTCAGCGTGACATCGCACCCTGACGGCGCAGGGCGCTTCAATCTCTGTTCTGGAAACTAGCTTTGACCCGCTCCATCCTCAATAGGGATAGAAACGGACGCATCATACCATAGCACTCAATTTACAGAGTCTCTTGAGCAATATAAATTTGGAGATGAAATAAACCGGCTTCTATTCTTCTTTTACACCTGTAAGGCGATTCTTCCATCTTCGATCACTTTGTGAAATGACGGCCTTCCGGTCTCCTGTCGGTCATCTTCTTCTCCGGCAATCAATATGATATGATATTGTTCACAACCATGGGTAACAAGACCAAGAAGGGTCGGACCGGGACGACATGTCGCCTCGGTCCGGCCCCTCAATGAACGGTCAGGGCCGATTCAGGCCGCTCCCGTTGGTGGTATCCCGATCGGGGTCAACTAACTGCCCTTGCGATTCGCGACCAGATCGTCGACCACGGAAGGATCGGCCAGCGTGCTGGTGTCACCGAGCTGTTCGTGCTCGTTGGCCGCGATCTTGCGCAGGATACGGCGCATGATCTTGCCCGAGCGGGTCTTGGGCAGGCCCGGTGCCCACTGGATGAAATCGGGACTGGCAATTGGGCCGATATCATTGCGGACGTGATGGACGAGCTCCCGCCGCAACTCGTCGGTGGCGGCATGGCCCGCCTGAAGCGTGACGTAGCAGTAGATGCCCTGACCCTTGATGTCGTGCGGGAAGCCGACAACGGCCGCTTCCGATACAGCGGGATGGGCGACCAGCGAGCTCTCGACCTCGGCAGTTCCCATGCGATGGCCCGAGACATTGATGACGTCATCGACGCGGCCTGTGATCCAGTAATAGCCGTCCTCGTCGCGGCGTGCGCCGTCGCCAGTGAAGTACATTCCCTTGAATGTGGAAAAATAGGTCTGCACGAAACGCTCGTGGTCGCCATAGACCGTCCGCATCTGGCCCGGCCAGCTGTCGAGAATGACCAGATTGCCTTCGGTCGCTCCTTCGAGCAGGTTCCCCTCATTGTCCACAAGTGCCGGCTGCACGCCGAAGAACGGCAGCGTCGCTGAACCGGGCTTGAGGTCGATGGCACCCGGTAGCGGCGTGATGAGAATGCCGCCGGTTTCGGTCTGCCACCACGTGTCGACAATCGGGCATCGGCTTTCGCCAACAACCTCGTAATACCAGCGCCATGCCTCCGGATTGATCGGTTCGCCCACCGAACCGAGCAAACGCAGGCTCTTGCGTGATGTCTTCGTTACCGGTTCGTCACCCTTCTGCATCAATGCACGGATGGCGGTCGGAGCCGTATAGAAGATGGTGACCTTGTGCTTGTCGACAACATCCCAGAACCGGGAAATGGTCGGATAGTTGGGCACTCCCTCGAACATGAGCGTGGTGGCACCGTTGGCCAACGGCCCGTAGATGATATAACTATGGCCGGTGACCCAGCCGACATCGGCCGTGCACCAGTAGATGTCGCCGTCCTTGTAGTCGAACACATATTCATGGGTCATCGACGCATAGACAAGGTAGCCGCCGGTGGTATGCAGCACACCCTTCGGCTTGCCGGTCGAACCCGAAGTGTAGAGGATGAACAGCGGATCCTCGGCGTTCATGGGTTCCGGCTCACAGTCGGTGCTCGCCGCCTCCATGGCCTTGTTTGCATCGATGTCGCGCGAGGCGTTCCACGGCACCTTTCCTCCGGTATGGCGGAAACAGAGTACCTTGACCTCATGCGGCGCGCGATTGATCGCGGCATCTGCATTGGCCTTCAGCGGTACCTTCCGCCCGCCCCGCAATCCTTCGTCGGCCGTGATGACGACTCCGCTCTGGCAACCGTCAATCCGGTCTGCGAGACTGTCCGGCGAGAAGCCGCCGAAGACGATCGAATGCACAGCCCCGATACGTGCGCAGGCCAGCATGGCGTAGGCCGCAGCCGGTATCATCGGCAGGTAGATCGTGACCCGGTCGCCCTTCTTGACGCCCATGTCCTTGAGCACGTTTGCGAGGCGGCAGACCTGGTCGTGCAACTCGCGATAGGTAATATGGGCATCCGCCGAGGGATCGTCGCCCTCCCAGATGATCGCGGTCTGGTCGCCGCGGTTGTCGAGGTGGCGATCGATGCAGTTATAGCTGACGTTCAGCGCGCCGTCCTCGTACCAGCGGATGCGCGCATCGTTGGCGAAGTCGACATCCCTGATCCGGGTCGGCTCGGTATACCAGTCCAGGCGCTTGGCCTGTTCGGCCCAGAAACCCGCCGAATCCTCGATGGACTGGCGATACATCTCCCGGTAGCGCGCGTTGTCGACAAGCGCCGTCCTGCTCAGAGACTCGGGTACCTTGTAAATGTTCTGCATTGAACCTCCCTGGATACAGCGGCCGTTCGGCGCTCATGCGCCATTGGTCGCCAACTTGTTCACATTTTAGACCCCGGGAACTCAACGACGCCACGACGTTTTGCCGCAAGCGGCGGGACCTGGACGGTTGACCATCGCAAGGGGCCATACCGGGCTTATCCACATAGATGTGCACAGGCCTGGAGCTATCCCCATCCTTATCAACAGTTTGTGGGTAAGTGCTTGCATTCAAGGGATCGAAGCAACTCTTCGCGGCCGGTCCAGCCCGGGTGACAACCCCATTTTGCGCTCAGCCGGGAGTGGAACCGCTGGCTGCGCCACTTGATGACTCCGGGCCATCTCTATGTCAAGTAGGAATAGAACAGATCAAATTTTACTCAATTCCCAAGTGAATCCAATCCACGACCGAGGGAATGATCGATCGAGTGATCGTGGCGATTCCCCGGACATTGGGATGCATGGCATCCTCGATCAGCAGCTCCCTGTTGGCGGCCACACCTTCGAGAAAAAAGGGATAGAGCGGAATGCCGTGACGTTCCGCCACCTCCCGGTAGATCGCGGCGAAGTCCCTGCCGTACTGGTTTCCCAGGTTGGGCGGCGCAAGCATGCCCGCGAGCATCACCGATATCCCCTGTCCCTGCGCCGTGCCGACGATGGCATCGAGATTGTCGCGAAGCTGGTCCACCGGCAGGGCGCGCAGGGCGTCATTGGCTCCGAGTTCGACGAGCAGGTGAGTGGGCTTGTCGGCGAGCACCCAGTCGAGTCGTGCCCTTCCGCCAGCAGAGGTGTCGCCCGAAACGCCGGCATTGATCACCTGACAGTCGACGCCCCGCTCGCTCAGGGCATGCTGCAGCTGATCGGGGAATGCCTCTCCTTCGGGAACGCCGTAACCCGCTGTCAGGCTGTCGCCCAGCACGGCCAGTCGACATGACTCAACGGCGGCGGCCGGAGTATTGAACATGACCATCCCGACCGTTGCGGCGGCGGCAAAAAATGTAACGAACTGCATCCGGACCTTGAGACGCATGGCCAGGCGGTCCATCTGTTGTGCTGCGGCGAACAGTTTTGACATTGGATGTTCCGGGAATGATTGAAATCCATGATGTGCATCTGGAACTCGAAAGCCAGGCCGGCAAGGTTCACATTCTCAAGGGCGTCGACCTGAATGTCCAAGGGGGTACGTCCACCAGTGTCGTTGGGCCATCCGGTTCGGGCAAGTCCAGCCTGCTCGCGGTGATCGGCGGTATCGAGAAGGCCAGCGGCGGATCGGTCAGGGTGGCCGATACCGAGCTGACCGCGCTGGATGAGGATGAACTGGCGCTGTTTCGCCGGCGGCATGTGGGCATCATCTTCCAGTCCTTCCATCTCATCCCGACCATGACCGCGGCCGAGAATGTCGCCCTGCCGCTCGAACTTGCCGGTATTGGCCATGCCGACAGGAAGGCGGCGGAGCGACTCGACGAAGTGGGCCTGTCGCACCGGCTGACCCATTATCCGGGACAGCTTTCAGGCGGCGAGCAGCAGCGCGTTGCACTCGCCCGTGCGCTCGTCAACGATCCCGACCTGCTGCTTGCCGACGAGCCCACCGGCAATCTCGACACCGGGACCGGACGGCAGATCATCGACCTGTTGTTCGAGACTCGCAACAACCGATCCACCACGCTGTTGCTGGTCACGCATGATCCGGGCCTTGCGACGATGTGCGACATGTCGGTCACGATGCAGGATGGTCGCCTGCGCGATGCTGGGACGGCAGGGCGGTCGTATCCACAGGCGGAACTGGTCGGGAGTCCGTCGTGAGGTTGCTGGAACTGTGGAAGATCGCCCGGCGTGACCTGCGCGGCAGTCTTGGCGGATTCGTGATTTTCTTCGCCTGTACAGCGCTGGGGGTGGCGACGATCGCTTCGGTGGGCGTGCTCAATGCGACCATCGAGCGTGCGGTCGAGCGCGACGCCGCGGCGCTGCTCGGTGGCGACATCTCCATTGGCCAGCCCAATATCGACCTCGCCGATGCCGAGTTGCGCGATCTGACACCCGAAGGAGCACGGGTGACTTCGAATGTGCGCACCAATGCCATCGTCTATGGCGGCAGCGGAGAGGATGGCCAGGAGCGCAACATCGCCGTCGAGATCAAGGCTGTAGACGATGTTTATCCGCTGTTCGGTCAACTTGACCGCGAGCCGATGGCGCCTCTGGCCGACATGCTGGCACCGGGGCGCATGCTCGTCGAGCCATCCGTGCTTGCGCGGCTGGGTGTAGCCGTAGGTGACGAGGTGCGCATCGGTTCGCAGATGCTCACCATTTCGGGTCTGCTTCTGCGCGAACCGGACCGGATCGGCGGCTATATCGCGCTGGGCCCGCGGGTGATGATGAACCGCAAAACGCTGGACGGCCTGGGCATTCTGGTTCCGGGTGCGCTTGCACGTTACGAATACAACATGGCGCTGACGGACTCCCGACAGGCGGTGCAAACCGCCGAGCGGCTCCAGCGCGACCATCCGGATGCGCCATGGCGCGTGCGCAGCAAGGCGGATGTCCAGCCGCAGGTGGCCCGGTTTACCGACCGTCTGGCGACATACATGATGATGGCGGGCCTGACCGCGCTGGTCATCGGCGGACTCGGCATCGGCCTTTCGGTGCGCGCCTATCTCGAGACCAAGACGGACAGCATCGCCACGCTGCGTTCCATCGGTGCTGCTTCCGGTGATATCGGCCAGATCTATGGCAGCCAGCTCACCGCGCTCGCGCTCGGCGGCACCGTTGCGGGCATGGTCCTCGGCCAGCTGGTACCGTTTGTCGCGGCACCGCTCGTGAGCGGGCTGTTCCCGGTCGCGCTGGAGCCTGCCATCGAGATCGTGCCGCTATTGTATGCGGGAGCCGTGGGATTTCTCACGGTGGCACTTTTCGCCTGGTTGCCGCTCGCGCGCTGCCGCGACGTGGCTCCGGCGGATCTGTTTCGTTCCGGTATACAGAAGGGACGTACACCCGCGCGGCGGTCGCGTTACACAATTCTCGCCGGCATCGCCGTCGCGCTGGCTGCGCTCGTCGTGCTGGGCGCGCCGCGCATGGAGATTGCCGCAGTGTTCCTCGCATCGGTTATCGCGGTGATGCTGGTGCTGGCAGTTGCCGCGCGGCTGTTCCTGCTCGCGGCAAGGAGCCTGCGGCCGGTGGCAGGGCCGCGGCTGTCCATGGCGCTTGCCACGCTTTCCCAACCGGGGAACGGTGCGACCAGCGTGGTCGTCGCCATGGGTGCAGGACTGGCGGCCCTGGTGATGGTCGGCCTGCTCCAGCACAACATCGAGCGCGAATTGCTCACCCAGTTGCCGGACCGGGCTCCCAAGCTCGTGTTCATCGACATCCAGCCCGACCAGGTCGAGCGTTTCAGGCAACTCGTGGGCGAAGAACCGGAGGCGGCCATCCTGCAACTGGCTCCGGTCCTGCGCGCCCGGGTGGTGCGGATCGCCGGCAAGCCTGTCGACGAGGTCAGCATCGCCGAGAATGTGCGCTGGACCACCCGTCGCGACCGCGGCCTGACCTATCAGGCGCGCGAGCCGGAAGGCACGGAGCTTGTCGCCGGCGAGTGGTGGCCGGCGGACCACGACGGCGAGCAACTCGTGTCGGTGGAAGAGGAGGTTGCAAGGGGCTATGGTGTCGGGGTCGGCGACACCCTGGGCTTCAACGTGCTGGGTCGCACGCTGGAGGCTCGAATCGCCAATCTGCGCAAGGAGATCGACTGGTCGCGCGGCCGTCTCGACTTCGTCTTCGTGATGAGTCCCGGACTGATCGAGAAAGCGCCGCATACCACCGTTGCGGCGATCGACCTGCCTGCGGATGCGCAGATACGGTTGATGGACCGCATGGCCCGGGAACTTCCCAATGTGACGCCTATCGCCATCGGCGATGCCGTCGAGCGGGTGGGCGAGTTGCTGGGCAGGATCGCGCTGGCGATCCGCGTGGTCGCGGTGGTGACGCTGGCAACCGGGCTGCTGGTACTGGCCAGTGCCGTCGTCGCCTCGCGGCGGCAGCAGATCCGTCGAGCGGTGCTGCTGAAGGTACTGGGCGGGCGGCGGCGTGACATCATGAACCTCCTGCTGCTGGAGCATGCGGGGCTTGGGGTGGTTGCTGCCATCGTCGGCAGCGCTCTAGGCGGTTTTGGTGCGTGGATCCTGATCTCGCCGGTGATGGGACTGTCCTGGGACCTGGCCTGGCGGGTCGTGGTACTGACGGCGCTGGCTGCGATCGTGCTCGCGGCCGCGATCGGTGCCATCGTCCTGCGCCGGACGCTGACGGTGCCGGCAGCAACGATTCTCAGACATTCGTGATCGGCTGTGATCGGAGGCGATTCTTCCTTGAACAGGAACGGCCGACGACCATATCTTTCCACAAGTAACACTGTATCTGACGGATTTTGGAGGGATACCCCAGATGGATCTTCGTTCCATGACGAATTCGGCGCCGGCCGGGCTTTCCGCCGAGCGTCTGGACCAGGGGCTGCGCAGCTACATGCTGTCGGTCTACAACTACATGGCCATCGCCCTGGTGATCACCGGCCTGACCGCCTTTGCAACCTCGCAGAGCCCTGCCATGCTCCAGCTCATCTTCGGTACGCCGCTGAAGTGGGTGGTGATGCTGGCCCCGCTCGGTTTCGTCATGCTGTTCAGTTTTCGCATCAACAAGATGAGCACCGGCGCGGCACAGCTGACCTTCTGGGGGTTTGCCGTGGTCATGGGCCTGTCGCTCGCCAGCATATTCCTGGTATTCACCGGTGAGAGCATCGCCCGGGTCTTCTTTATCTCGGCAGCAACCTTCGGTGCCATGAGCCTTTATGGCTACACTACCAAGACCGACCTGTCGAAGTTCCACTCGTTCTTGATGATGGGCCTGATCGGTATCATCATCGCCAGCCTGGTCAACATCTTCATCGGCAGTTCGGCCATTCAGTTTGCGGTCAGCATAATCGGTGTGCTGGTGTTTATCGGTCTCACCGCCTACGACACCCAGGCGATCAAGGAAGAATATGTCGGCGGTCTCGAATACGCCGATGGCGGCATTCAGACCAAGGGTGCGATCATGGGCGCCCTCCGGCTCTATCTCGACTTCATCAATCTCTTCATGATGCTGCTGCAGCTGTTCGGTAATCGCGATTAAACCCGGAGCCGTTCACGCGGATGGGTTGAGGAAGCCCGCTTCTTGCGAAGCGGGCTTTTCTTTCTTTCGGGCGGTTCTCCGGTTGGAGTCAGTTCCATGTTCAGGCAAGTCCCCTATCGGCCGAAAACCGCATTACCAGCCGCAGGATCATGGACCACGCGCGAATACCCTCAACCTGTAACCCGCCTACTCAGCGCTCAATCTTCGCCGATTAGATACAGACCGCAACCACGGGAACGACGAACCGCTTACCATCCAGCAGACCTTCAACAGCTGCGCGGCCTTCCAGCGGGAGACCCGGTGGAGAAGGCGCCGGTCGATCTCCGCAATGTCGCTGCTGCTGTATGCAGAAGCTTCTACAGGAGCGACCAACCTTCGCGTACCAGCATCAGGGCGAGAGCGGTCAGGATCCACTTGAGGATGGTGTGGAAGTGGGTGTCGGTCATCGCCATGAGCAGGCGGCGGCCAATCAGCGTGCCGATGAAGCCGCTGAGGATCATGACGGCGATGAACGGCAGCCAGGGCACATAGGCGAAGCCGAGGATGCCGAAGGCCATGACCTTGACGGTATGCTGGGCAGTCATGCATGCGCTGTGGGTGGCGATATGGGCCAGTCGTTCGAGTTTCAGGGACTTGATGAGGGTGGACACGAACGGGCCGGTGGTGCCGAAGAACATGGTCAGGAAGCTGGAAAAGGCACCACCGACGACCAGCGAATGGTTCCGCAGAGTTGTGGCCGTCGGGCGCCAGACGGAAAACAGGATGAAGCATCCCAGGCCAATCTTCATCCACGCAGGTGGCAGTTGCACGGCAATCGAGCCGCCGAGCGCGGCCCCGAGAATGCTGCCTGCGACGAAGGGTGCCAGGACCCACACCTGCACGTTGCGCACCATGATCGCCACACGGCCGGCGTTCGAGCCGATCTGGACGATCCCGTGAATGGGGATGAGGGCCGTGGCGGGAAGGAACAGGCCCATGAGGGCTAGCAGCAGGATCCCGCCGCCGATGCCGAACGCAGCCGTGAAGAGCGATGTGCCGGCGCTTGCGAGGATGAGCAGCCACGCCGTCCCGTCACCGATTACTTCACCGAACATTGTTCGAATTTCCTGTCTTGGGTTGGGATCAGCGGATGAGGCGATGGCTCATGAACAGGCCAGCAAGGAAGCCGCCAAGGTGGGCGGCATGGGCGACACCGGGGAGGATCGGCAGCATGAGGCCCAGTACGCTCACCGCCACGAACAGGATCGAGAGCAGGATGATGAGCCGGTCATAGGGGCCGAAACGACCCGTTTTCGCCCCCGGAAGCGCCACGCCGTAGAGCGCTCCGACGCCGGCAGAAATGCCGATGAGATAGCCCGACGAGATCAGCGTATGGACGATGGCACCGACGCCTGACCCCATCGCCAGCATGATGACGAGCCACCGGGCGCCAATGCGTGGCTCCAGCACCTTGCCGAGGATCGCGAGGCTGACGATGTTCATCGCCAGATGACCTGGATTGGCGTGGATCAGTGCATAGGTAAAGAGCGTGATCAGGCTGTGCAGGCTGAACCGCAGGCCGGTGAAGACGCAATAGCGGGCGATCGCTCCACCGCTGATCCAGTCGAGGACATGGATGACGACGAGGACCAGCGCCACCACCTTCGTCGCGGGCGGCAGGTTGATGGCAGGGGGGTGCGAGGACGAGTGCCCAGGCTGCCGGCCCCCGTTGCGACGGAACGGCGTGACGTTGTCCGGTCGTCCGCCGCCCTGCTGGCGGCGATCGCCCCAGCCGCTCATGGCCTGCATTTTCGAAGGCAGACCCGATGCCCGGCGTCAGGCACCCCGGGTCGGGTGCGAATGTGCATAGCCCAACCCCCTGAGAGCCTCGGCGATCTCGTCAAGGATGGCCGGGTCATCGATCGTGGCGGGCATCTTCCAACTGGCATCATCGGCAATGGCCTTCATCGTTCCGCGAAGGATCTTGCCAGAACGGGTCTTGGGAAGTCGACCGACAATTGCCACGAGCTTGAAGGCGGCGACCGGGCCGATCTCGTTGCGCACCTTGGTGATCAGTTCCCGGACGATCTCCTCCGCAGGACGGTCGACGCCGCTCTTGAGCACGACGAAGCCCATCGGCAGTTCGCCCTTGAGCTGGTCATTGACGCCCAGCACGGCACATTCGGCGACGTCGTGGTGGCCTGCGAGCACCTCCTCCATGCCCCCGGTTGACAGGCGATGGCCGGCTACGTTGATGATATCGTCGATGCGACTCATGATATAGAGGTAGCCGTCCTCGTCCTTGAAGCCCGCATCGCCGGTCAGATAGTAACCCGGATAGCGGCTGAGATAGGATTGGTGGAAGCGGGCTTCCGCATGCCACAGGGTCGGCAGGCAGGAGGGCGGCAGGGGCAACTTGACGACGATGGCCCCGATATCGCCATGCCCGCTGACGGGCAGGCCCTCCTCGTCGAGGATCTGGACGTCATATCCGGGCATGGGAACGGTGGGCGAACCGGGCTTGATCGGCATCGGTTCTATACCCATCGGGTTGGCGCAGATCGACCAGCCGGTTTCGGTCTGCCACCAGTGATCGATCACCGGTACACGCAGTTCCTTCTCGGCCCAGAGCAGGGTGTCGGGATCGCAGCGCTCGCCGGCGAGATAGAGGCGCTCGAAGCGGGACAGGTCGTAGTCCTGAAGAAGACGACCCTCGGGGTCCTCCTTCTTGATTGCGCGGAAGGCCGTGGGTGCGGTGAACAGCACCTTGACGCCATGTTCGCTGATGACACGCCAGAATGCCCCGGCATCGGGAGTGCCGACGGGCTTGCCCTCATAGACGATGGTGGTGTTGCCATTGAGCAGCGGAGCATAGCAGATATAGGAGTGGCCGACGACCCAGCCTACATCCGAGGCGGCCCAATAGACATCGCCGGGCTCTACCGCGTAGATGTATTTCATCGACCAGAGAAGAGCTGCGGCATGCCCGCCATTGTCTCGCACCACGCCCTTGGGCTGCCCGGTAGTGCCCGAAGTGTAGAGAATATACAGCGGATCCGTAGCTTCCACGGGTACGCAATCGACGGATTCCGCCGACGCCATCTCTGTGGCCCAATCGAAGTCGCGTCCTTCGACCAGTTCCGCGGCGGCTTGTTCGCGAGCGAGGATGATGGTCGTCTGCGGTTTGTGTACCGCCATCTCGATAGCCTTGTCGATCAAAGGCTTGTAGGCGATCACACGGCCGGGCTCGATGCCGCAGGACGAGGCGACGATCACCTTCGGAGTGCAGTCATTGATACGGGTCGCGAGTTCGTTGGAGGCAAAGCCGCCAAAGACGACGCTGTGGATCGCACCGAGGCGGGCGCAAGCCAGCATCGCGACAAGCGCTTCGGGGACCATCGGCATGTAGATGATGACCCTGTCGCCCTTTTCCACTCCTCTGGAGCGGAGGACTCCGGCAAAACGGCTCACGAGGTCCTGAAGTTCGGCGTAGGTGATCTTGCGCTGGCTGGCGGTGATCGGGCTGTCATGAATGATGGCCAGGCGATCGCCGTGCCCGGCCTTCACATGCCGGTCGACACAGTTGTAGCAGGTATTGATCTGGCCCCCGACAAACCAGCGGTAGTAGGTTCTTTCGTCGGTTTCGAGCACCCGATCATGTGGCCGGATCCAGTCGAGTTCCTGCGCAACTTCGGCCCAGAATGTCTCCGGATCTTCGAGGGATTGGCGATAGATCGGCTGATAACCGGTGTTTGCTGTCGACATGGGCGTCCCTGAGCGTCTGTTCTGCTGATTCAATCTAACAATCTCCATGATCGCCGCCTAGTCCGGCGCGGCGAAACGCCCCCTCGGTGACCGCAGGGAGAAGAAGGGGTGCCCGCGGTACAGCGGACCGCCCATGGGGATCGTTGTTGTGGATATTATTGTGGTTGAGCCAGTCGCATCGTTTGGGCAGTGTCGGACACGAGCAGGCAACGAGATGGCTGGTACGGGGTTTAGCGGATTTGCGGGGTCACGTCCGTTGCCAGATGAATGTTCGGTGCCCGTGTGACACTGGACCGATATCAAAAACACTGGACAATGGGGAACTGTGCCCATGAGCCTCGAACAGATCAGCGCCTGGAAGAGTTTCGGCGGATGGCAGAAGGTCTTCAGGCATGCATCGACGGAAACCGGTACCGACATGGCCTTCTCCATCTTCCTGCCCCGGTCGGCGGAACGTGGCGATTGCCCGGTATTGTGGTATCTTTCGGGGCTGACCTGCACTTGGGAGAATGTGACAACCAAAGGTTTTTTCCAACAGGCTGCCGACAGGCATGGCATCATTGTCGTCTGTCCGGACACCAGTCCACGCGGGCTCGACCTTCCCGGTGAACACGATGCCTATGATTTCGGCAGCGGAGCGGGATTTTATGTCGATGCAACCTGCGAGCCGTGGTCGATTCATTACCGGATGTACAATTATGTCACCGGAGAATTGCAGCAGCTCGTGACAACGAATTTCCCGGTCGACAGCGGCCGGCAGGGCATCCTGGGGCATTCCATGGGTGGGCATGGTGCGCTCACCATTGCTCTGAAGAATCCGCAGACTTACCGCTCCGTCTCGGCGTTCGCGCCGATCTGCTCGCCCATGCGCTGTCCCTGGGGCGAGAAGGCATTGTCAGGTTATCTTGGCGATGATCGCGCTGCATGGCGGAACTACGATGCCACGGCATTGATCGAGGATGGCGCGAGTGTGCCCGCTATCCTCGTCGACCAGGGGCTTGCCGACAGCTTTCTCGTTGAGCAACTCAAGCCGGAATTGCTCGAGGCGGCTGCCGGCGATGCAGGCATCGCGCTGGAGCTCCGCCGTCATGAGGGCTACGATCACTCCTACTACTTCATTTCCAGCTTCATGACCGATCATGTCGACTGGCATGCTGCGCGTCTTTAGGGTGATGTAACTCCAAGATTAACCTATCTTGAGTTGATTTTCTTGAGACTCCCAGTGTTGCAGCATCACGATCTCGCCTCCAGTTCTGTTATCATATCCGGAAAGACGATGCCTGAACCGCGATTCGTTCATCTGCGTGTCCGCTCCTCGTTCTCGCTGCTGGAGGGCGCGATCACCCATGCGGCGCTGGTGGATGCATGCCGCCAGGCGGACATGCCCGCGGTCGGTGTTACCGACAGGGCAAATCTCTTCGGGGTCATGCCCTTCGGCGGGGCGGCGATGGGTGGCGGTATACAGCCCATTCTGGGCTCGGTGCTGCCTGTATACATCGAGACGAGCACGGGTGGCTCTCCGGCGGCACGGCGCAACCAGCGCCCGCCATCCGTGGTGGTTCTGGTCAAGGACGAGATCGGCTATGGCAACCTGCTCAGGCTGATGAGCCGCGCCTATCTCGAAAGCGACCCGGGAGCGGACCTGACATTCGCCATGGATGACCTTTATGCCATGAACGAGGGGCTGCTCCTGCTCACCGGCGGAGCCGGAGGGCCGGTCGCGCGGTTGGTGCTTGCAGGCGAGCGGGAGGCCGCAAGCAGCCTGCTTCTCGACATGAAGCGCGCATTCGGTGACAGGCTCTATGTCGAGATCGGTCGCCATGACGAGACTGAAGAACTCGAAACCGAGAAACCGATTCTCGACATGGCTTACGAGCATGACATCCCGATCGTCGCTACGAATGATGTGCATTTCATCGATGAGAGCATGCACGGGGCGCATGATGCGCTGACCTGCATTGCCGAAAGCACCCAGGTGATTGTCGAGGATCGTCGGCATTTCTCGCTTGATTACCGTTTCAAGTCGCAGGACGAAATGGTCGAGCTGTTTGCCGACCTGCCCGAGGCCATTTCCAATACGTTGGAGATTGCGCGGCGTTGTGCATTCGCCGCACCCGCACGCGCGCCGATCCTGCCGCCTTTCGACAGCAAGGCGGGGCGTGACGAGGATGACGAACTGAGGGCGCAAGCCCACGACGGTCTGGAGGAACGTATCGCCCGGCACGGCATTGCGGACCCGGAACCCTATCGTGCCCGTCTCGAATATGAGCTCGACGTCATCGTCCAGATGAAGTTTCCCGGATATTTTCTCATCGTGTCCGACTTCATCAAGTGGGCGAAGAGCAACGACATACCCGTCGGCCCCGGCCGTGGCTCGGGTGCAGGCTCCGTGGTCGCCTGGTCACTGCAGATCACCGATCTCGACCCGTTGCGCTTTGGCCTGCTGTTCGAGCGGTTCCTCAATCCCGAGCGCGTGTCGATGCCGGATTTCGACATCGACTTCTGCATGAACCGGCGTGACGAGGTGATCGCCTACGTCCAGGAGAAGTATGGCCGCGACAGGGTGGCTGCGATCATCACGTTCGGAAAGTTGCAGGCACGGGCTGCGCTGCGCGATGTCGGCCGGGTTCTTGGACTGCCGTTCGGTCTTGTCGACCGGATTTCGAAGATGGTGCCCTTCAACCCGGCCAATCCGCCAACGCTGGCGCAAGCGCTCGACATGGAGCCGCGGCTGGTGGAGGCGAAGAAGGATGACCCCGCCGTGGCGCGCATGATCGAGGTTGCCCTCAAGCTCGAAGGCATGCCGCGCCATGCTTCCACCCACGCAGCCGGTATCGTCATCGGTGACAGGCCGCTGGAGGAACTGGTTCCGCTCTATCGCGATCCGCGGTCCTCGATGCCCGTTACCCAGTTCAACATGAAGGATGTGGAAAAGGCCGGGCTCGTCAAGTTCGACTTCCTCGGCCTCACCACGTTGACCATGCTCAAGCTGGCGGAAAATCTGGTCAATCGACGCGGCACGGCGCTGGACCTCTCGACGCTGCCGCTCGACGATCCGCCATCCTACGACCTTTTGAGCCGGGCCGAGACCAGCGGTGTTTTCCAGCTGGAATCGGGCGGCATGCGTGATGCGCTTCGGCAGCTCAAGCCCGACTGCTTCGAGGATATCATCGCCATGGTGTCGCTCTACCGGCCGGGCCCGATGGATAACATTCCGCGTTATATTGCGGTCAAGCACGGTTTCGAGGAGCCCGAATATCTCCATCCGCTGCTTGAGCCGATCCTCAAGGAAACCAATGGCGTCATCATCTACCAGGAACAGGTGATGGAGATTGCCAAGCAGCTCGCAGGTTATTCGCTGGGTGGTGCCGACCTGTTGCGCCGGGCCATGGGCAAGAAGATCAAGGCGGAGATGGATGCCCAGCGGGAGACCTTCGTCACCGGTGCGAAAGAACGCGGCATCGACGAAGACCTGGCCAACGTGATCTTCGACAGCGTGGCCAAGTTCGCGTCATACGGTTTCAACAAGTCCCATGCCGCCGCCTATGCACTGCTCGCCTACCATACGGCCTACCTCAAGGCCAACCATCCGGTCGAATTCTACGCTGCAGTGATGTGCATGGAAATGGGCAACCAGCCCAAGCTCGCGGCCTATCGCCAGGAAATGGCACGGCGTGGCATCGAGCTGCTGCCGCCCGATGTCAACGCGTCTCATGCCCAGTTCGCGGTGGAAGAAGGGAAGGGAGAAAGCGGGGCCAGCGTCCGGTTCGCGCTTGGCGCCATCAAGGGTGTCGGTCGACAGGCCATGGAAGCTCTTGTAGCCGAGCGCGAACGAGGTGGCCTGTATACGGATATTTTCGATCTGGTCACCCGGGTAGGAAATCGCACGCTCAACCGGCGCCTGCTGGAGGGGCTGATCAAGGCTGGCGCCCTGGACGGGTTTGGCAGCAATCGCCGCTCGTTGATGGAGACTATCGAGCGGGCGCTGCAGCATGCTCATGCCGAAAGCGAGAGTATGGCCAGCAGTCAGGTCGGATTGTTCGGCGCAAGCGGGATCGAGATGCCGCGTCCCAAGGCGGTCGAGATCACCGAATGGCCGCAGATGCAGAGGCTTGCCCATGAATTCGATGTCATCGGCTTTTATTTCTCATCGCACCCGCTCGAGGGCTACCGCCCGGTTCTGGCACAAGTCGGCACGATGGAGGCCGCCCAGATCCTCGATCCCGAGCGGACCATCGAGGGACGGCCCGTAAGGCTGGCCGGAGTCGTGGTCGGCAAGCAGGAGCGCAAGACGCAACGTTCCCGCATAGGTTTTCTCAGTCTCTCCGATCTCAGTGCCCAGTTCGAAGTCATGATGTTCAACGAACTTCTCGAACTGAGCCGCCCGCTCATGGAGATCGGTGCACCACTTCTGGTGGTGGTCGACGCACGGGTCGACAATGGCGAGGTCAAGCTCCAGGCGCAATCGATCGAACCGTTGATGAACCGGGCCAAGTCAGTGAGATCGCAGGTCACCATCGAACTCGAGCGGATCGAGGCGCTGGCCGAAATCCGCGACATGCTCACCGAAGCGAGCGGTGGTGGCGCGCGGGTGATGTTGCACGTTCCGGCCGGGCGCAACTGCCACGCAGTGGTCGAACTTCCCGAGCAGCATTTGTTGCCGTTCGATCGCGTCGGCGACATCGACTCGGTCCGTCATGCCCGCCTGCTTGAGGCACCGACGGAAACGCGACTGCGCGTGGCGAACTGAATTGCTTCGGGTTGAAACGGCCGGGAGAGGCAATCCGCGTTCCTGCCGGGATGAGGAACTTCCCCGGCTTCCGGTCAGTGGCGGCCGAAATCGTCGGTGTTGACGATGCCATCCTCATTTCGGTCGAGCGAGCGGAACCAGGCGTCGCTGTTACCCACGAACTCCTCGCGGCTCACGAGGCCATCGCCGTCGGCATCATTGTTCTGCCGTTCGAGCCCGCGCATGACATGATCCATGCCCTTGCCCCTGCCGGGCTCGTTCTGCATGTCGCTGTGGCGAGCCTCGTCGAAAACGTCGTACTCGTCTTCGTCGAGCACCCCGTTGTCGTCATGGTCGAACGATGAAAAGACATCGCCACGCCGTTCCCTCAGTTCGTCCACGCTGACATCGCCGCTTTCGTCGAGATCCCAGTTGTCGAGGAAATGCTGACCCGGCTGTTGGGCCACGGCAACGGGCACTGTCACCAGCAGGAAAGGCAACAGGGCGGCGAGGCGGAAAAGGCGCATGAATCTTCCTCCATTCATTATATCTCGATGTGATGATATATTACTTTGCAAACGATGCCAGAGATATTGCCTGTCAGACCGGGTTCGGCGGTGACGCCTGTTCGCGAGGATGCAGCGGAGAAGGAGAGTCAGAAAAGAAAAGTATCGTCGGCCGTCGGGGCCTGAGCGTCGCTTTCGACGGCTGCCTGACAGACACGGTTCCGGCCTGAGTTCTTGGCCTCGTACAACGCGGTATCGGCACGATGGATCATGTGCTCGATGGCATTGTCGATGGTGAGCTGAATGGCGGGACTGGACGTGACGCCGAAACTCGCTGTCACGTTCAGCCATTCTCCGCGATGTTCCATGCCGCAGTTTTGTTCGATGACCGACCGAAGCCGTTCGGCTACGGCGATCGTCTGTTCGAGAGCGACTTCGGGCAAGCAGAGGATGAATTCCTCACCTCCCCAACGGGCAAGGATGTCCCCTGGCCGGCTGCATTGCCTGACGGCATCGGCGACCCGGGTCAGGATCCGGTCGCCAACCGCATGGCCGTAGTTGTCATTGAACGATTTGAACCGGTCGATATCGAAGATGATGAGGCCGACCTGACGTTGGGTGCTGGCAAGGGTGACGGCTGTTTCGGCAAACCGTTCGAGGAAGCTCCGGCGATTGGCGAGGCGGGTGAGCGGATCGGTCGAGGCCAGTCTCACAAGCGCCTTGCGTTCACGCAGGAGGTCGCCCCGCAACCGTATTTCTTCCGATACATCGCGATGAATGGCGCAGACCCCGAGGATCCCGCCTTCGGCTCCTGGTATCGGAAGCCATAATCCCGACCACCAGCGCATGCCAAGGGTCTGGTGCGTGGCGGAGAACTCGACCCTGCGATGCCGGCTGCCGCCGATCACACCTTCGGCCATGTGTCCCATCAGCCTGGCGAGGCTGGTGGGCATGCGCGACTCGAGTCGTTGGTCACGAGAGCCGGTATCCGGTTCGAGAAGGGCGTTTGCCGCGGGATTGGCAAATGTCCAGCCGTTGTCCACGACATAAAGGAAGGCTGCATCGGGCACGATTCGCAGATGGCGAACGAGTGCTGCGATATCGTCGGCCGGCGCGGACGGAACGGGCGGCTGCAGCAGAACTGCCGTACCGCGAGACTGGCCCTGCGGGGGCTTGAACGGCAGATGCTGCAGGCGGATTGTCAGTGCATCTCCGTCAGGCTCAAGAGCGGCTGGCGGTTGGAGTGTGAGGAGCAGTGGAGATCTTTCCCTGCCATCGGTCAGCCACTCCTTCAGCACGGCCAATGGTGGTCCATGGACACTGGAAACGAACCGGGAAAGAGGAATTCCGAAGTGGCTGCTTTCGATCAGTGGGGAAAGTGCTGCAGGAATGGCCAGCAGTTGGATCAGTTCGCCATCATGACGATACTGCCAGTAAAACACGTTGTCCGGTCCGTCGGCGACTAGGGATTGTTGTTCTTGAAACAAGATCCGTCTCGTTTCGGTTGGGCCGGACAACATGCCGGTGCAAACTGGAGACGAAATGATAGCTGCGAAAGGTTAAGGGTGCCTTGCGGTGGAACGGTAGCCTGTTTCAGGAAGCCCACAACTCTCCTTGCAGGCCACGGGCAACATCACGGACCTACCGTTGCACACCGCCGGCTTTCGCCATCAATCAAAGAAACCCCATGGCCGGTTCAACCGACGATGATGCTGGCAACCATTACGATACCGGTCCACAGTGCGAGACTCATGGCGCAAATGACCAGACGCCCGTTGATGCCCAGCTCGGTATTGTGCTTGTAGAAGTGACGGTCGATGCGGTGCTCGTCGACTCGTACCGTACGCCACAACAACGGCTGTTGCCGCCACATCGCTATCTTATTCATCTGTTCAGCCACCCTGTCGAGATGCATGACTACCCGTCTTGCGGCGCAAACCTTCTTTATCGGGAGACATACTTACATCCGAAAGGTGATCCTGCGCAATAGGGTTCGCCTAGTAATTGATCATGAGACTTTCTCCTATTGATTGATAATTGTGCAGGACATCCTTCATTTCATGCCCCGAGTTTTGCGGCGATGGCCTCGGCGATGGCTGCAGAGCTGGTCAGGCCCGGACTCTCGATACCGAGTAGATTGATGAGGCCGGGCACTCCATGGGATGTCGGGTCCTGAATGACGAAATCTTCGGCCGGGGCCCCTTCCGGTGCGATTTTCGGGCGGATACCGGCATAGCCACGCTCCAGCGAGCCATCCACGATGGCAGGCCAGTAGCGCCGCACGGCATCGTAGAACACGTCGGCACGACGCGGGTCGACCTCATAGTCGATCCTGTCGATCCATTCCGTGTCGGGCCCGAACTTGCACTGGCCGCCGAGATCGACCGTGACGTGCACGCCGAGGCCGTCCTTGCCCGGCATGGGATAGATCGGCCGGGTGAAAGGCGACCTTCCCGGCAGGGTATAATAGTTGCCCTTGCAATAGTATGCATTCGGCAGGCTGCTCACGTCGATACCTTCGATCAGACGCGCAACATTCGGGGCGTGAAGGCCGGCGGAATTGATCACCATCTTCGCCAGCAGCTCCATCGGCGCATCGCCGCCGGCCTGGATGACGATGCCGTCGGCCGTGACCCTGGCCCGTTCGAAGGGGGTGTTGAGTGCTATGAAGGCTCCATGGTCCTCGGCATCCCCCTGATAGGCCAGCATCAATCCATGGCTGTCGATGATGCCGGTCGATGGCGACCACAGGGCTCCCGTGCAGAACAGGGCCGGCTCCATCTCCATGGCCCGTTCGGCCGGCCAGAGTTCAAGATCGGCGACGCCATTCTCCGCGGCCTTCTGCCTGATCGCCAGCAGCCGCTCGTTCTGGTCGGGCGAGGTCGCCACGATCAGCTTGCCGCAATTGCGGTGATTAATGCCTTTCTCCACACAATACCGGTAGAGGAACTGCTTGCCGGCGACGCAATAACGGGCGCGAAGACTGCCCGTCGGGTAATAGATGCCGGCGTGGATGACCTCGCTGTTGCGCGAACTCGTCTCGCTCCCGATGAGCGGTTCCTTGTCGATGACGATGACCTCGCGGCCTGCCATGGCAAGGCGTCTGGCCACGGCCAGACCTACGACGCCCGCGCCGATGACCACACATTCGACCTGATCCATCACTTCAGCTCCTGGCCGCCTCGATCTCGGCAATCACACCGTGTTCCACACCGGCACTGCGTGCCGCTTCGAGAATGTCACTCAAACTCTTGTCGTCGATCGGAATGCCGTCACGACTGCGCCCGGTACGCGAACGGTTCTCGGGTTCGCCGGGCATGAGGATCTCGTCAAAGCCCGGCGCCACCCGTGACTGGCGGATATAATCCTTGATCGCCTCGACCTCGGGAACAAAACGCTGCTGGCCATCGTCCATCGCACCCGCATCGATGACCACCGTCAACATGGAGTTGACAGTACCCTCCTGGCGCGGGTGGTCCGGCTGGATGGTGAGCCCGCCGGTAAGCGCCCCTCCGAGCATTTCGCAGATGATCGCAAGACCCGATCCTTTGTGCTGGCCGAACGATCTCAGCGCCCCGCGCCGCGTATCGACATAGGTCGTGGGATCGGTCGTCGGCTCGCCGTTCTCGTCAAGCAGTGCGCCTTCCGGCACGGCGATGCCCTTGTTGCGGGCAACCCGAGCCTTCCCGAAGGCAATGACGCTCGTTGCCATGTCGAGCACCAGCGCGGGACCATCCTTGCCGGGAATGGCCACGGCGAACGGGTTGGTACCCAGCCGCGCGTCGCGGCATCCCCATGGAGCCTGCAGCGGGTCGTGATCGGCGACATTTACGAAGTGGATCGACACCATGCCAGCCTGCGCACACTGTTCGGCATAGTGACCGATGCGGCCGATATGGGCACTGTTGCGCAACGCCATGGTGCAACTCCCCATTTTCCGGGCCCGTTCTATGGCCATGTCGATTGCCGATGTCGCCATCCATTGTCCCACGCCGCGGCCTGCATCGACCACCAGAAGCGCACTCATGTCGAGAACCGTGCGCAGCTCCCGGCCCGGAACCAGCAGTCCTGCCGCAGCCATGCGGACATAGTCGGGCAGCATTCCGACGCCGTGAGAATCATGGCCGGCCAGATTCGCGCCAACCAGGTGCCTGGCCATTTCGCTCGCCTCGTCATGCGGGCTGCCGATCGCCCGTCCGGTCGCATAGGCCAGCCTTTCCAGCAGTGCAGGTTCAAGATTGTGCATGTCCATGATTAACTCCCCGTGAAAGAACGTCGTTTTTTTGCACGACAAACGGCCTTGAGGCCATATCCTCCGTTCCTGCATTCCCGTCATGAAGATCGAGGCGAACAGGTCATGAACAAGGGAAACAACCTCACCCGCGAAGAACTGGAGCGGCGCGATGCCGTCGATCCACTGGCGTCGATGCGTGAGCTTTTCGTGCTGCCGGAGAAGATCATCTACCTTGATGGAAATTCTCTTGGAGCCCTTCCCATCGCGGCGGGCCGCGCCGTCGGGGAGACCGTCGAGCGCGAATGGGGCCAAGATCTCATCACCAGCTGGAACCGGCATGGGTGGATCGCGCTTGGCGAGGACAATGCCCGGTTGCTTGCCCCCCTGATCGGCGCAAGCGAGGACGAGGTCGCCATCTGCGATTCCACGTCGGTCAACCTGTTCAAGCTGATCTCGGCGGCAACGCGACTTCGGCCGGACCGCAGGATCATCCTGTCGGATGCCACGAATTTTCCCACCGATCTCTACGTGGCGCAGGGTATCGCCGGCTTCCTCGGCCTGGAATTCCGGCAACTCGACCATCCGGGGCAATACGAGGCGGCGCTGAACGAGGATGTGGCACTTGTCATGCTCAGCCATGTCGATTTCAGGAGCGGGTTGCTCCACGATATCGCAGAACTGGCCCGGCGCTGCCACGCCACCGGTGCATTAATCCTCGTCGATCTTGCCCACAGTGCCGGCGCCCTGCCGGTTCAGCTCGATGCCATGAACATCGACATGGCCGTCGGGTGCGGCTATAAATATCTCAATGGCGGTCCCGGGGCGCCTGCCTTTCTCTATCTCGCCCGCCACCACCTCGCCGAGGCGGTCCAGCCGCTCTCGGGTTGGTTCGGTCATGCATCGCCGTTCGAGTTCGGTACGGATTTCATTCCGGCCGCGGGTATCTCAAAGTTTCTTGTCGGTACCCCGCCGGTCCTCGGCATGCGCGCCTTGCGGACCGGTCTTGATGTCGCATCGCGGGCCCCGATCGAACAGGTGCGGCGCAAGAGCATGGAGCTGACTCAGGTGTTCCTCGACCTGTTCGAGCAACAGCTGGGGCGCTTCGGCTTCACGCTGGCGTCGCCGCGGGAGGCTGGGCGCCGGGGATCGCAGGTGTCATTCGCGCACGAGAGTGGCTATGCCATCATGCAGGCCATCATCGAAGCCGGTGTCATCGGTGACTTCCGTGCGCCCGACATCGTCCGTTTCGGCATGGCCCCGCTCTACCTGCGCCATGTCGACATGCTCGATGCGGTGGAGCGGATCGAAAGGGTAATGGCGGACGGAAGGTGGCGCGAGGCGCGGTTCCAGCAACGATCGAGGGTCACATGACGAGCGACAGTGTCGATACGGACCTTGCCGGCAGACTGGACTATCCGGGGTATCTCGAGATCGAACGGCTTCTCGATATCCAGCATCCGGTCTCCGACAGCCACGATGAGATGCTGTTCATCATCATCCATCAGGCGAGCGAACTGTGGATCAAGCTGGCGCTGCATGAACTGGGGGCTGCGCGGCAATGTATCGCGCGGGACGACCTGGGGCCGAGCTTCAAGATGTTCTCCCGGTTCAGCCGAATTCAGGCGCAGCTCATCCAGTCGTGGGACGTATTGTCGACGCTCACTCCCAGTGAATATCTGGCATTCAGGGACAAGCTCGGTCCGGCATCGGGCTTCCAGTCGCACCAGTACCGCATGCTGGAATTCATGCTGGGCAACCGTAGCGAGAAGAAGCTTGCCGTGTTCCGGCACCGCCCGGAGATCCACGCCGCTCTCCGGGCGGAACTGTCGAAGAGGACGCTGCATGACGAGGCCCTGGCGCTGCTTCATCGCCGCGGTTTCGAGCTGCCGGCCCGCGTACTCGAACGAGATCTGACGACGACCTACCGGGCGGACGATGCGGTGGCGGCGGTGTGGCGGGCCATCTATGCGGATACCGGACGGTACTGGGACCTGTACGAACTCGCGGAAAAGCTCGTCGATGTCGAGGACTGGTTCCGGCAATGGCGCTTCCGGCACCTGACGACGGTCGAGCGCATCATCGGCATGAAGCGGGGAACGGGCGGCACGGAAGGGGTGGGCTACCTGCGTCGCGCACTCGACATTTCGCTGTTTCCCGAGCTCTGGCGCTTGCGTACCGAGCTTTGAACCAGTGCCGACTGCAATTCCGGAGCGGCTGCGATCAATCCCTGTTGCTGCGGGACGGGAGCATTGAGCGCGATGGGGACTCCGAAGGAATCGGTGATGCGCCCGCCGGCTTCCTCAATCAGCAACACGGCTGCGGCAATATCCCAGTCATGGGAACGTCGCCATGAGAAGAAGCCATCGAAGCGGCCGGCAGCGACCAGGGCGAGCTTAAGCGCCAGCGAGCCAATGCTGCGGACGTCGGCCATCGAGAACATCCGGTCAAATCCGCGCCTCCCGTTCTCTGTCTTGCTGACGACAATCGAAGCTCCCTCAATGGTGTTTCTAGCTTTAACCTTGATGGCCCTGCCGTTGAGCGTCGCCCCGACGCCTCGTACCGCCTCGAAATGCTGTCCCGTTGCCGGGTTGAGGACGATCCCGCAACGGGTCTCGCTGCCTTCGACCAGAGCTATCGAAATGGTGAATTCCGGCTTGCCATCGGCAAAGGAGCGGGTGCCATCGATGGGGTCGACAACCCAGAGCCGGGGAGCCCGCAGTCTCGACGAATCGTCGGTGGTCTCCTCGCTGAGCCAGCCTGTACCCGGAGGACTTCCTTCAAGCAGGGTCTTTTTCAGAAAGACATCGATCTCGATATCGGCATCGGTGACGATCTGGCCCGGCCCCTTTTCCCAGCTTGCGTGGCCGCTGCGGAAATGACGCATCGCGATTCGACCTGCCTCGCTCGCGGCCATGCGGGCAAGCGCCATGGCGCTGTCGACCTGCATCACCAGATGGACTTTCCGGATCCGGGAAGTCCGTAGTCCGCCCAGTTCCTGCTCACTTTGTCGATGATCTCCTGATCCATGCGGATTTTCTGTCCCCACTCGCGCGTCGTCTCGGGCGGCCACTTGTTGGTCGCGTCGATCCCCAGCTTGCCGCCTAGTCCCGACTCCGGTGACGCAAAGTCGAGATAGTCGATCGGCGTCGAATCGATGGTCACGAGGTCCCGGCTGGCATCGAACCGGGTCGACATTGCCCAGATGACATCGATCCAGCTGCGCGCATCGATATCATCGTCCACCACGATGACAATCTTGGTGTACATGAACTGGCGTAGGTAGGACCATACGCCCATCATGACCCGTTTCGCATGCCCGGGATAGGCCTTGCGGATGGAAACGACGGCAACCCTGTACGAGCACCCCTCGGGCGGCAGCCAGAAATCGGCAATTTCCGGAAATTGCTGCTGGATGAGTGGCAGGAACACGTCGTTGAGCGCTTCGCCAAGCACCGAAGGTTCGTCGGGCGGCCGTCCGGTGAAGGTGGAAAGGTAGATCGGGTCGCGGCGCATGGTGATCGCGCTGATCTCGAAAACGGGAAAGGATTCGACACTGTTGTAGTAGCCCGTGTGATCACCATAGGGACCTTCATCGCCATGCCGGTCGAGCAGCACGTGGCCTTCGAGCACGATCTCGGCGGTGGCGGGCACCTTGAGGGGAACGCTCACACAGTCGACCAGCTCCACGCGTTTCCCGCGCAACAGGCCGGCAAACTGGTACTCGCTCATCGTGTCGGGCACGGGGGTCACGGCCGCAAGCGTGGTCCCCGGATCGGCTCCAAGGACGACGGCAGCCGGCAACGGGTCGGGGCGTTCCATTTTCCAGCGACGGTAATGCTGCGCTCCGCCGCGATGCTTGAGCCAGCGCATGAGCGTGCGCTTCCTGTCCAGTACCTGCATGCGATAGATGCCGAGATTGAAGCCGTCCTCGCGAGTTCCGCCCGGGCCGCGGGTGACCACCAGCGGCCAGGTGATCAACGGCGCCGGCTCGCCGGGCCAGCAGGACTGGATCGGAAGGATGCCCAGATCAATGTCATCTCCCTGCAGCACGATTTCCTGGCAGGGGCCCGAGCCGAGCGTTTTCGGTTTCATCGACAGGGCTGCCTTCATCAGCGGCACCATTTCGACGGCCTCGCGAAAGCTCTCCGGTGGTTGCGGCTGGCGAAAGAAGGCCAGCATCTCGCCTACGGCACGCAATTCCCCCGGCTCGCGGCCCATGCCCCAGGCGACCCGCTCGACCGTACCGAAGAGGTTGGTGAGGACCGGCAGCCCGGACCCCTCCACCTTTTCGAACAGGACCGCAGGTCCCTGTTCGGCCAGAAGCCTGGTGTGGATCTCGGTGATTTCCAGCTCTGGCGACACGGGCTTTCGTACCCGGACCAGCTGGCCGCGACCTTCCAGAAATGTCATGAAGTCGCGAAGTGAGGCGAAGTTCTGCATCGATGATGTCGGCCGGTTGCTGATGGGCAATGTTCTTTGTCCGACCATAACAGCGTGCCGGTGAAATGACGACACTCGCGACATTCCACATCGGCCGTGGATGATAACAACGCCGCCTTGTCGGTGGTATTCAATATAACCACCAAGCTGGGCAGGGTCCGGCAGATGGCGGACTTCAGCGTTCGCGGAGGGCGTGATCCCGGGCCTTGAGGATCGGTTTGAGAATGTAATCGAGCACCGATTTCTCGCCCGTCTTCACATCGACTTCGGCGGTCATGCCCGGGATGATGTCGAGCGCGGTATCGCCGTTTTTGAGCGAATTTTCCTCGGTGCGCACCCGCATCCGGTAGAAGCTTTCCCCACGATCATCGACAATGGTGTCAGCCGAGATGTTCTCCACCGTTCCCTTAAGGCCGCCATAGATCGAAAAGTCATAGGCGGTGATCTTGACCATCGCGGGCAGGCCGGGGCGCAGGAATGCGACATCGGCGGGACGGACCTGAGCTTCGACCAGCAGGTTGTCCTCCAGCGGAACGATCTCGACGAGATCGTCTCCGGGTTGGATGACGCCCCCAATCGTGTTGAAATGAATGCTCTTGATCGTGCCGCGAACCGGCGAGCGTACCTCCGTCCGGCGGACACGGTCCTCGCCGGCCGCGACAATCTCCTTGATGCCGGCGAGTTCCGCGCGATTCCGGCTCAGTTCCTTCTGGGCTTCGGAACGGAAGGTGCTGTAGGCGCTCTCGATGCGCTGGTTGGCTTCGCGCAAGGCGCTTTCGGCACGGGGAACGGCAAGACGGGTCTGGTCGAGCTGGCCCTTCAGATCATTCACTTCTCGCTGCTTTTGCAGATAGTCCGACTTCGAGACAACGCCGGTCCTGGCATGGGGGGCTATCAGCGCAAGTTCTTCGGCCGCCAGCTTGTAGGAACGGTCATACTGGTTGAGCTTGGTCTTGAGTTCGGCCAGTTCCTGCTCGCGCTGGCTCACCTGACTGCGCAATATGCTCAACTGGGATTCGAGTTCTGTCTGGCGGGAGGCCATCAATGCCGTTTCGCTTTCCGCAAGATCCCGCGCTCCGGAAAGAACCTCCTGGGGAAAATCGATTGCCGACTCGCTGACCTCCGCCCGGAGTCTCGCGATCGTCGCCAGCAGGGAGAGATAACGGGCCTTCGTCTCACGATAGTCACTGGCTGCCCGTACGTTGTCGATGCGCATCAGCACCTCGCCCTCGTCTACCACCTGCCCCTCATGCACCAACAGTTCGGCAACGATCCCACCTTCGAGATTTTGCACGATCTGGGTCTGGCGGGACGGGATCACCTTGCCCGTACCGCGGGTCACCTCGTCGAGACGGGCCCACGCGGCCCAGCTTCCGAGGACCAGGAGGATGACGACGATGAAGACGAGCAGCAGGTGGCTGAACAGGCGCGGCTTCAGGTCATCAGTGGAGTAGAAGGCCGATTTCAGCTGGTGCTGGCGGTTTTTCGGACGACCGGGAAGTTTGATCGTGGCACTCATGTCGTCACCCCGCACTCTTGATCTGGCCGCTGGCCAGCGCCTTGAGAACCTGATCGCGTGGCCCGTCGGCAGCAATCCTGCCACTATCGAGGACGATCACCCGATCGACGAGACTGAGAAGGGAAGCCCTGTGGGTCACGAGGATCAGGGTGCGACCGACCAGTTCGCTGGCCAGCTTGTTCTTGAGCCGGTTTTCGGAACCATTGTCCATGGCGCTGGTCGGCTCATCCAGAATGAGGATGGGCGGGTCGAGAAGAAGGGCGCGGGCAACCGCTATCGCCTGGCGCTGTCCGCCCGAAAGTGCTTCGCCGCGTTCTCCCACCGCCATGTCGTATCCCATTGGATGCCGGTGGACGAACTGGTCGACACCCGCTATCGCCGATGCCCTCAGCACGGCCGCATCGTCGGCCAGCGGCGTTCCCATGGTGATGTTTTCGCGCACTGTCCCCTGAAACAGGAAGACATCCTGTGGTACGCAGCCGATGTTGCGTCGGAGATCAGCCGGGTCGATCTGGCGAACGTCGGTTCCGTCGACCAGGACCGCACCGGCCTGCGGTTCGTAGAGATTGAGCACGAGTTTCTCGATGGTGGTCTTGCCGGATCCGATACGGCCGATCAGGGCTACACGTTCGCCCGGCTGGATACGGAAGCTGACACCACTCAGTGCGGGCAGCTTCTGGTTCGGATAGGTCAGGCTGACATTCTTGAACTCGATCGCGCCCTGCAGGTTGCGGCGGTCGACGAACCGCTTCCCGGGAGGCCGTTCGACTTCCAGCGCCATCAGCTTGTTCAGCGTCTCGTAGGATGTGCGGGCCTGATGGAAGCGGGTGAGCAGGCCGGCCACCTGTCCCAGAGGGGCCATGGCCCGGCCGGAGATGATCGTCGAAGCGACAAGGGCGCCAACGGTCATCAATCCCTCGCCAATACGATAGACACCGACGACAATGACCCCGACGGTGACCAGATTCGCGGCGAGTGCGGCGACATTGACGGTGATCGCCGACAGCAATCGCGCCTGGTTGCCCGATTTCGATGTGGCCGCGACAAAGCCTTCCCAGGCCCGTTGCAAACGGCCCTCGGCTCCGATCGACTTGATCGTCTCGAGCCCGTTGATGGCCTCGACCAGCACGCCGTGCTTTTGCGCCGACTCCCGTACGGTGCGTTTAACGACCTTGTTGAGAGGCAACTGCAGCAGGAGGCCGATGGCGATGACGATCGGTACAGCGACCGCGGGCACCCAAGCGACCGGTCCACCAATATAACTGATAATGACGAGGAAAAAAATCACGAACGGTAAGTCTACCAGTGTCGTGATCGTTGCTGATGTGAAGAATTCCCGCAGTGACTCGAATTCGCGCAGCTGACTGGCAAAGGCGCCGGCCGATGGCGGCCGCTGCGCCATGCGGATGCCAAGCACCTGCTCGAAAATGTTGCTGGCAAGCTTGACATCGGTAATTCGCCCCGCCGCATCGACAAAATACCCACGCAGGGTCTTGAGCAGGAAATCGAAGCCGAAGACGGTCACCGCGCCGATCGCGAGCACCCACAAGGTGTCGGTGGCATTGTTGGGCACGACGCGGTCATAGACGTTCATGACGAAAAGCGGGCTCGCCAGCGCGAACATGTTGATCATCACGGCAGCGATAAGGACTTCGGAATAGGTTGGCCATTGCTTGAGGAAGGTCGACCAGAACCAGTGGCCCACGGACTCCTGCTGGATCTCCCTCGCACGCTGCTCGTAGGCCAGGGTGGGACGGGCGAAGATGCACAGGCCGGAATAGGCGTCCGCGAGCTTTCCCTGCTCGACCTCGTCGACACCACGGTCGGTCAGGGGCCGGATAATCTCCAGGCGACCATCCTGCAGATCGCCGACGAGCACGCAGGACTGACGATCTTCCAGCAGCAGCACGCAGGGAAGTTCGTGCGCCCGGATCTCGTCGAGAGGGCGATGGACGATCCGTGCGGAGAGACCGATGCGGGCGGCAGCTCGTTCGAACAGTTGTGGTGTCAGCAGCCCGTTATCCAGCGGCAGGCCGGCTTTGAGGGCATCGGCCGATGTCGGACGGTCGAGCAGATAGGCAAGGGTTTCCAGCGAGGAGAGAAGCGGGTCGACCAACGTCCGGTCATAGCGTGGAACATGCCATTGCTGTTGCCCGGTCGCCGTCGGGTCGCCACCCTCCTGGGAGGGGATGCGGTTGGCCGTACTCGTCGGCTGGTCGGGACTCGAGACTTCCATGCTACTTGTCGAAATACCCGCCATCAACAGCTCCGTGTGGATCGAACGACTTCCGTCAATATCCGAATACCATTAATGTATCGATAAGGAATTGAACATAAACTTGGGGGTGCCTGAAAGCACGGCTCCATGGTCCGGACATGCTTCCGGATTCTAGAGGTGGTGGTGCTGTGCGCAACCCGTGCGTAAAAAAATCACAGTTATCAGGCAGCTGTGGCGTTCCCGGGGATTTCCATTGACGATAATATGTGCACCAGATATCAAACGCTCGTTCTTCCGCTGGATTTCTCAGGATTTCCGCGGGTTATGCAGCAACTTGGCGGATGGGCACATGGAGAAGAGGATGGCTGTGGCGACCAGGGGGTTTGTGTCGCTGCAATCGCTATTGGCGTCAGCATCGTTGCTCGCATGGGTCAGCGTCGCACACGCCGGGTCACTCGAAGACACTGTCAGGACGGCATTGCAGACCAATCCCGAGGTCGGTGTCGTCAAGGCCGATCGTCTGGCCGTCGATCAGGAGCTCCGTCTCGCGCGGTCGCAGTATTTGCCAGCCCTTGATCTTCGCGCTGCGGCTGGTCCTGAATATACGAACAGTGTGAGCACCCGTCGTCGGTCGACCCGTCCGGCAGATGGAGATGGCCACACGACCCTCTTTCGTTCCGAAGCCCAGCTCCGCCTTTCCCAAATGCTGTTTGACGGTTTTGCCACGGATAGCGAAGTGGCGCGCCAGCGTTCCCGCGTCGACAGTGCGGCCTATCGTGTTCACGAAGCAGCCGAATTCGTCGGCCTCGATGCGGTCGAAGCGCATCTCGACATCCTGCGCAATGAAGAGATCGTCGCGCTGAACGAGCGTAATATCGAACAGCACAATCGCATCCTGCAGCAGGTCCGCGAGCTGGAGCAGAGCGGACGGGGCGATATAGCCGACCTTCGCCAGACCGAGGCGCGTCTGGCACGGGCCCAGGAGACTCTTGCTGTCGCACGAGGCAATCTCGCGGATGCTGTTGCAAGCTATCAGCGCATCGTGGGTGAGCGTCCGGCCGACCTCGACCATGACAAGGCACCGCTTGGGGCCATTCCGCCCACTCAGGAGGATGCGGCCAGCGTGGCATCGGTCAACAGCCCGACGGTGATGATTGCCGCTGCCGATGTCGATGTGGCCGCAGCCGAGTTGCGTGCCTCGCGCAGTGGTTTCTACCCGCGCTTCGATCTCGAGCTTGGAACTACCGCCGGCGAGAATCTTGATGGTACCAAGGGAGGCAATGTCGACGCGTCGGCGCTGGTCGTGATGCGCTACAATATCTTCCGTGGCGGTGGCGACATGGCGCTTGAGCGCGAGGCGTTCCATCGCGCCAATGAAGCCAGGTCAAGGCTGCAGAGGGCCCGGCGTGGTGCCGAGGAAGAGGCGCGCATGTCATACAATGCGCTGGAGACGGCGCGTGCGCGTACCGTTGCCCTGACCAACCAGACCGAGGCGCAGCGTCGCACTCGCGATGCCTATGCCAGCCAGTTCGAGATCGGTCAGCGTGACCTGCTTGATGTGCTGGACGCTGAAAACGAACTGTTCCTCGACCGGGTGAGCCTGGTGACGGCCCAGTATACGGAGGAATTTGCGGTCTACCGTGTGCTCGCCGTTGTTGGTGAATTGCTGAATACGTTCGATATCGCTCGTCCGCGCGAGAACGTTTCGATCGAACGCGGTGTATCCGATGAGCAGACCCCCGAGGCCATCGAACGCAAGAGCAAGGAGCTTTCCGATCCGAAGGCCGAACCTCGCCCGTTGCGGAGCGAGGAGGCGGGTGAAGCGCCAGCCGATGCGCCCGATTCGGCACCGTTCGTTGGAAGTCCGAAGCCGTTGGGCAGCGATGACCCGGGGGCCGTCGGAGCAGGCTCTGTCGACGGTGTTCCGGCATCGAAGGTCGATGTAGAGAGTCGTCTGGAGACACCAGCTACGAATCTGGCGACGCGGTCGACCGATATAGCCAGTCTTCCGATCGTGGATGCTCCCGCTCTGGTAGAGAAAGAGCCTCTGCCGGAGACGACGGTCGCTGTACAATCGTCTGGCGATCCCTCGTCCGATTATGACAATTATCCAAGCTTTTTTTCCAGTGTTTTTGGAAGTGATGCGGCCGAAGAGGGGGCGAAGCCGGTTGTCGTGACCGCGACAGTTTCCGATCCACAGCCGTTGACTGAAGCTGACGGTGCGGCTCCCGCTCCGGAGACAGGAGCCGCGATGGTCATGAGCAAGGGAGCCGGGCAGCCTGCATCCTATGACAGTTTCGGCAGTCTGTTTTCGAACCTGTTCGGCGGTGGGATGAAGTAACCGGGCCTGATCCGCGAGAATTGAGGGCGGCTCCCGAAAGGAGAGCCGCCCTTTTGCGTTCGGGGTGTCATATATTCAAATAAGTATCATGATACGTAAATTGGTGGTCGAATTAACCAGAGGTTAACTGCTCGAACCTAAACTCCAGTCATCAACCCGTTCATCGTGTTCGGGTAAAGACAGCAGGGCGAGAGACTCCATGGCCGGACAGCAAGTCATTGATCCGTTGTCGCATGATGGCGATCTGCATGACGTTTCGTTTTCCGATGGCGACAGCGGCGATTTTTCCACGCCGGATTACCCGGAACTTCAGCAACTTGCCATGTCGATTATTGGCAACGGTGATGAATTCGGATTCAATGGGACTTCAGCGATTGGTGACTTTATTGAGCAACCACCGATTGCGCTCGATCTTTCCGATCTGTTGACCGATGACAGTGGTGCGCTGGTGCTCTCCGGTGACGCACCCGTTGAAATTCACACTGCGCAGAATGTCGTCGATCAGGGAGTGGCGATGCCGCATACCATGGTTGGTGGCGAGGATGTGAGCGGGTTCGCCTTCATGGTGTTTGATCATGGCCCGACCATCTACTACCCGAGCGGTCTCGACGTCGCCGTGACAATTGGCGAACTGATCTGATCGGCGCGCGAAATTGACGTGTGTGAGGCAGCTTGGGCGGGTATCTGCCTGTTGCAGGCGATTGGTACTGTGAAATTTCCCCTCATAGGAGAATTTCGCCAGCTTATTTGCATGTCAGTGTTGGAAAGGTCTAGGTTTTCGGTAATCGAGCCGGTAGAATTTCAGGGTGTTCGTGTTCCGGAATTCTGACATGGCAGGCGGGATTTGTGAGCGATAACATTGCAAGGGATCGTGCCCCGACCGCACTTTGTATCCTCGATGGCTGGGGATACAGGGAAGGGCGAGAAGCCAACGCCGTGGCTCTTGGGAATACACCCGTCTTTGATCGGTTTTTTTCACAGGTGCCGCATGCTTTCCTGCGAACGGATGGCGAAAGGGTGGGGTTGCCGGAGGGCCAGTTCGGCAACTCGGAAGTGGGGCATCTCAATCTTGGTGCCGGCCGAATCGTGATGCAGGAACTGCCGCGCATCAACAAGGCGTGCCGCGATGGCAGTCTCGAAACGAATGAGGCGCTGGCGCGGCTTGTCGAGTGCTGCCGTAAGGGTAGCGGTCGATTGCACCTGATGGGGCTTCTTTCTCCAGGTGGGGTCCATTCTCACCAGGATCATATGGTGACGCTCACCCGCATTCTCGTTGCGCGGGGTCTCGAGGTGTTCATCCATGTTTTCCTTGACGGACGGGACACGCCTCCGCAGGGCGGCGAGGAATTTGCCCGGAAGTTCCTTGACGATTTGGAGGATGTGGAAGGTTGGTCTGTCGCGACCTTTTCGGGTCGGTACTATGCGATGGATCGGGATAATCGTGCTGAGCGGACCGAGAAGTCCTATCGGGCGATTGTCGATGCGCGCGGTAACCGGGCGGAAAGCCTGATCGAGGGGATCCGCCGGGCCTATGCGGCCAATGTCGGCGATGAATTCATCGAACCGCACGTGATTGGCAAGTATGACGGGGCAAGGGATGGCGACGCCTTCCTTTGCGCCAATTTCCGCGCCGACCGTGTGCGGCAGATCATGCGCGCTCTGGTGTTGCCGGAATTCGATACCTTCGACCGTGGCCGCCATCAGTGGTCCGCAGTGGCGGGCATGACCCGCTATTCTGATGACCTCGCGGAACATATGACGACCCTGTTCGAGCCTCACAGCATGACCAACATTCTGGGTGATGTGCTGGCGGATCACGGCTGCACGCAGATACGTGCGGCCGAAACGGAAAAATATCCGCACGTGACGTTCTTCTTCAATGGCGGTGAAGAAACGCCGCGTGAAGGGGAGTCCCGCTTGCTGGTCAGTTCCCCCAAGGTTGCAACCTACGATCTCCAGCCGGAGATGTCCGCCATCGAATTGACCGACAGACTGGTGGAAAGGATCGAACGCGAACGCCCTGATTTCGTGTTGGTGAATTTTGCTAATCCGGACATGGTGGGGCATACTGGCATTCTTGAAGCGGCGATCAAGGCGGTGGAGACGGTTGATACCTGCCTCGGTCGCGTGCTGGACTGTATTCTGGGCCTCGGTGGCCGGGTATTCGTCACCGCAGATCATGGTAATTGCGAACAGATGATCGATCCGCAGACGGGCAAGCCGCATACCGCCCACACCACCAACCGGGTGCCGTGCTTCCTTGCTGGAGCTCCGATGGGAGCGACGCTCCGTGACGGCATTCTTGCCGATGTCGCGCCGACCATTCTTGATCTCATGCATATCGGGCAACCCGCTGAAATGACGGGTTCCAGTCTGTTGTCCGGGGCCTGATCGGGTGAGGTTTCACCTGCGCTTCCGCCGGGATGGACGACCGTCCGGCACGGCCCGCCTGCCCTGGCGGCCCGCGATGGTGGCGCTGGCGGGTGTTTCGACCTTGCTGGTCGTGCACCATGCCAACGGGGCTCTGGTTCGTCGTGACGGGAGTGACGATCCCGCCATTGCCATCGCCCTTGTCCGCCTGGAAGTTGAACACGAACGTTCGATCGCGCGACGTATCGAGGGCAAGCTTGAAGCCATGCAACTGGAGCGGCAGGCTCTCACCGCCGACCGGCGTGCAATGCTTGCGGCGATCGAGCGCCTCAAGCAGATGCTGGATGCCGTCCATGCGGACAAGCGCGCGCTCGAGGGTGAGCGCGCCGGGATCGACAAGCGGGTAGGCGATCTCGACGAGGCGTTGCAGGCTGCGAGCGTGGCGTTGGTTCGTCAGGAACGGCAGGCATCATCCGGCGATCGCGAGGAGAAGACGCTTGGCCTGAGGGCGTGGATCGCGACGCTGGGCAGCAAGCGGGCCTTGGCCAGGCAGCAGCAGGCAGCCATGCGCAAAAGTGGCGAGAACCTGGCTGGACGTGGCGCCGCGATGGAGCGTTCCCTCAAGGCCCTGGGCTTGTCGATGGCCCAACTCGACCGGCAACTCGAACCACGGCTTGGCGTGAGGCATTTCCAGGACCTGCTGTTGACCCGTCAGGAATGGAAGCTGCTGGCAGCGGAAAAGAGGTTGCGTACGGTGCGGCAGCAGGTCTGGATGGCAGCCGATGACCGTGAACGCCGCCGCCGCGAGCATCCTTCCGCAGGCGCATTGGCGGTGATTGTCGCGGATGTCGGAGCGTCGCATCCGGATGATTCTGCGGACGAGTCCGGATCGGGTGCCGGCGACCAGCGCCTGGCCGCTCTCGCTGACGGCGATGGTGAACGCAGTTTCGGTGGCGGTCCGTCCATCCAGCTCGATGCGTTGCCGATTCAAGGCCGGATTCTGCACAAATTCGGTGAGCACGATGGTGTCCGGATGAGCAGCGGTATTACGATTGCGGGTGAGGCAGGGGACGAGGTGATTGCTCCCGTCGGCGGTCGTGTCGTTTTCTCAGGGGCATTCAAGGACTATGGTCTGCTGTTGATCATTGATCATGGGAATGAGTATCATACGCTATTGACCGGCTTCGACGAGATCGATGCTGCGGAGGGAGACATAGTCAGGGCTGGCCAAAAGGTCGGCAGACTGGCACAACGCCAGGACAGCAACCCCCGGTTATATCTTGAGCTCCGCTCGAGAGGGATCCCGGTCAATCCGCTGCCATGGTTGGCGGCAAGGTCAGACAAGGTGCGTGGTTGATGAGCAAAACGGCTTCGAACCCTATCATTCGTGCGGTCTCCGTGCTGGCACTCGGATCCACCATGATCCTGGCCACACCTGCCAACGCCGAAAACTCGAACGATACCTTCCGCTATCTCAAGCTTTTCGGTGAAGTCTACGAGAGGGTTCGCGCGGAATATGTCGAGGAAGTCAGCGATCAGGAACTGATCGAATCGGCGATCAACGGCATGCTGACGTCGCTTGACCCGCACAGCTCCTATCTCGATACCAGCAAGTATCGTGACATGCAGGTCCAGACCCGCGGCGAGTTCGGCGGTCTCGGCATCGAGGTCACGATGGAAGGCGGCCTGGTCAAGGTGGTCTCGCCCATCGACGATACACCGGCGTGGCGCGCCGGCATGGAAGCCGGCGATCTGATTACCCATATCGACGGCGAGCCGGTCATGGGGCTCACCCTGAACGAGGCCGTCGAACGGATGCGCGGTCCGGTGGACACCTCGATCACGCTGAAGGTGATTCGCAAGGGCAAGGACGAACCCTTCGATGTCAGCCTTGATCGTGCGGTCATCAAGATCTCGCCGGTTCGCGCACGGGTTGAGGACAATACGCTCTATGTCCGCCTGACCACGTTCAATGAGCAGACCAACAGCACCATGCGCGAAAAGGTTGAGGAGTTGCTCACCGAAGATACCGTGGGCGTGGTGCTCGATTTGCGCAACAATCCCGGCGGTCTGCTCGATCAGGCGGTAGCCGTGTCGGACGCCTTCCTCGACAGCGGGGAAATCGTTTCGACACGCGGTCGTCGCCCCGACAGCATCCAGCGTTTCAACGCGCGTCCCGGAGACATCATCGAGGGGCTACCTCTGGTCGTTCTCATCAATGGTGGCTCGGCCTCGGCTTCCGAGATCGTTGCCGGGGCACTGCAGGATCATCGTCGCGGAATTGTCATGGGAACCCAGTCATTCGGCAAGGGCTCGGTGCAGACGATCATGCCGATCGGCAATCAGGGAGCCATCCGTCTGACCACGGCCCGGTATTACACGCCGGCCGGAACTTCCATTCAGGCCAAGGGGATCACGCCGGATATCGAGGTGTTGCCGGCCAATGTCGAGGTCCTCGATCAGGGCCCGGGGCGCCGGGAGGCGGATCTGCGTGGCAGGCTGGAGAATGACCAGCTGAAGGAAGGGGAAACACCCGGAAACGAGTCCCACATGGTCGATGCCGAGGACTACCAGCTTGCCCGGGCGATCGACCTGCTGCGTGGTATTTCGCTCTACGAGGCCCGTCAATAGGACTGGCCGGCATATCTGTCCGGTCGTGACACCATGGACCTGAAATCTTCGCGGTTGCCGTTTTTCGGCATGGTCGCTTTGTTGCTCGGTATCGGGCTCGGAGCGGCCACGATGTGGCTGTTTGACATTCGTGGCGATGTCTCGCTCGAGGGAACGCAGGGTGAGGTGGTGATGCCGTTGCCGGCCACCCTGCATGAAGAGGTGCCGGCACCTACCGAAATGATCTATGGAGTTGACTGGCACAGTCCGGGCCCGGGACCATTGCCCAAGGAGGAACGGATCAATACACGGCCTCCGGTGGAGATTTTTACCAAACTCCTGGAAAATTCCCCATATGGCCGTATTCCTCGGCGGTCGGAGGATGGCAGCACGTCGCTTCGTACCTACGCTGCGGCGGAGCCGGTTGCCGAGGCAAAGGGCGGTTCCGGGCCCGCGGTGAATGCGGTGGCGTCGGGGCCTCGGATCGCGATCATGGTGATCGACCTTGGCCTCGACAAGCAGGTATCGAGTCAGAGCGTGGCGTTGCCGCCGGCGTTGTCGTTTGGAGTTTCGCCGTACGTTTCGACGACTGCGGACTGGCAGCGCTTCATGCGCTGGAACGGACACGAAACACTCACCATGATGCCGGTCGAGACCTCCAACCCCAATGAAAAGGATGAAGGCGCCCTTGCATTGACCGTGGACGGAAGTGATGCCGACCGCATTGACGAAGCCCAGCAGGTCATGTCGCGGGGGCTGGGTTACATCGGTCTGACCGGAGCTGCCAACAGCTTCGCCGTCGAACCGGAGGCTTTCGCTGCGGTTGCGGGCGATCTGGCCGGGCGCGGGCTGGGGTTCGTCGAAATCGGCGGAACCTTTCTCCAGCAGATTGCCGCGGAACAAGGACTTCCCTACACCGCCATGACCATGGCTCTGGACAATGATCTCACACCCGCCCTGATTGACCGACAGCTTCGCGACCTCGAGCGGCTTGCACTGGCCAGTGGTGTGGGGACGGCCTATACAAGACCCGTTCCGGTCGTTCTCGATCGCATCTGGAACTGGAGCCAGGGGTTATCGGAAAAAGGGATCACTCTGGTGCCCGTGTCCGAGTTGATGCAGTCACCAGGCTGAGTTCCTTGTCTGTCGGAGCCGTTACCTGTTCGATAACAGGATGCGCAGGGGTGAAGGTGGCGGCTGACGAGCCTTTTGCCGGTTTGAGATGAGGGCAATACCATTCGAGCAACCGGGAATGGCCGTACAATGCTCTGACGGTCGCAATAAGTGCAGTTTGGGGGAAGCATGGGCTGTCACGTCACCACCGGGCCAAAGCCGGGCTATCGCAAGTGTGTTGGCATCCTGCTGCTCAATGGCGAGCATCGTGTCCTTGTGGGACGACGAATTGACGCGGGCAACAATGGGGGCTGGCAGATGCCTCAAGGCGGCATCGACGATAATGAAGACGAGCATGCCGCCGCCTTGCGCGAGATGAGTGAGGAAATCGGCACACGCTCCGCCGACCTGCTCATGGGAAGCAATGTCTGGCGCTCCTATGACCTGCCCGCCGAAATAGCGCAACGCATGTGGAACGGTGCCTACCTCGGTCAGACCCAACGATGGATGGCCTTTCGTTTCACGGGCGTTGACCGGGAAATCAATATCCACACCCGGCACCCCGAGTTCAGCCAGTGGCAATGGGCCGATCCCGATGACATCATCGACCTGATCGTTCCATTCAAACGCGATGTCTATCTCAGCGTCGTCGACGAGTTCCGGCACCTATGGGCTGAATCGTGATGGGCCGTTCCCGTGGCGGGGGCTGTTCCTCTGTTGCCGCCCGGCGAGGCTGGCCATCGTCGGTGCCGGCGGGACGGCTTGGTGGCGACGGTGGAGCCGGAAGGTCGCGCTCCGGCGGCCGGCGACGAAGCCCGCCGCTACGCGGATTCTGCGGGACAGGCATCGCTTCCGGCAGCGCGGGAGCCGGTCGGGGCGCATTCATGGCGCTTCCATCCTCGTCATGACCGGACTGCTCCGTCTCGGGATCGCGCAGCCAAGGCAGGTTACGCGGCTTGATAGGGCGCCTGCGAAGAGGTTCTTCCCCGGTTTCTGGCTCGGGCAGGATCGGTGGGGGGGGGCGGAATTCAGGTTCGGTTTCCTCTGGTCGGGCTCGGGGCTGATCAGGAAGATCCAGGCAAAGGGCGGAAACTACCTGTTCGTCCAAATCTTCATCTTCATCTTCATCATCGGCGGGGGCGTCGTGCGCACGCACGGTCATCCTGCCGTGCTGGAGGAAGGGATCAGGTTCGTCGTCTACCGGCATTTCCGGCGTGGCATGAGGATCATCGGCACCCGATGGTTGCTCTTTTTCTGTCGCTGCCACCACTCTCGGTTCCAATTCGACGGATATCGTGGGAACCGTCGAACGATTGGACTGATTTGCGGGATTCCGGGTGTCCGTCTGGCTGATAATCGTTGCGTTCCCGTCCATGATCCAGCGGCTGGGGATATCGTCCGGATCGTCACCTGCTGAAACGGCTTCGATTCGCGCACTCGCCAGTTCCTGCCATTCGATCATTGGTGGCCAGGTCATCAGGTTGTCGACATAGGCGGCAGCTGATCCGGTGACGTCAAGGGAGTAGGTGATGATGCGGGCGGCAAGCGGCGTGAAGATCGCATCGACGATCGAATAGGCGCCGAACAGGAAGGGACCGTCGGCACTGTAATGGCTGGCGCAATGATCGCATATCTCGACTAGGCGGTTCAGCTCGGTATGGACTTTCCGTGTGAGCTTGCCGGGGGGGCTGAAATGTCCCAGCAGGTCGAGCGGGAGGAGGTGGCGCAATCCCTGAAAACCGGCATGCGCTTCACCCGCAAGCGATCGGGCGTGCGCACGCGCCTGAGGGTCATGCGGCCATACGCCCGGTTGCAGTTCGGCGATGAATTCGCTGATGGCAAGGCTGTCCCATATCGGCCACTCGCTGGCGAACAGCACCGGCAGTCGCCCCATCGGAAGGGGGGGCGCATGAGGCGGTCTTTCTATCACGTCGCAGTGGGCTTCGAAGGGTAGTCCGCCAAGCCTCAGGACGAGCCATGCCTGCAGGGAGGCTTCGCAGCAATTGAAGTCGCGAAGGGCGACCAGAAGTTGAACGTCGTTGCTCAAAGTTACGCCTTCTTGTGTCGTTGGACGCACCCGTTGCACAAGACCCTTCGATCCCTAGTCGGGATCGGAGTCAGTTCAGCACATAAACAGCCAAGCCCAAAAACGAAAAGAATCCCACAACATCCGTCACGGTTGTCAAGAACACCCCCGAGGATACGGCAGGGTCGCTGCCAAAACGGTCAATGACCAGCGGGATCGCGATACCGGCGAGACCTGCGGCGATGAGATTGATCAGCATCGCTGCAGAAAAAACCCATGCCAAAGTCCAGTCGCCAAACCATGCCAGCGCAAGGGCAAAGCCTATGACGACGAAGATGGCGCCGTTCATCACGCTGACAAGGAATTCCTTGGTCAGCATTCTCCACGCGTTGGCCGTGGTCAGTTCGCGAACGGCAAGGGAGCGAACGGTGACGGTCAGTGTCTGGGTACCGGCATTGCCGCCCATTGACGCTACGATGGGCATCAGCACGGCGAGAGCCACCACCCTAGCGATGGCCTCGTCGAACTGGGCGATGACCATCGAGGCCACCACCGCGGTGACGAGATTGATCATGAGCCATGGCAGGCGCTGGATCAGGGTCCGGACGGGCGAACGGAAGGTATCGGTCTCACTGACGCCTCCGAGCTTGAGGATGTCTTCCTCCGCCTCCTCGTGCATGACGTCCACGGCATCGTCGATGGTGATCACACCGAGCAACCTGTTGGATTCATCGACGACCGGTGCCGAAACGAGACCATACTGGCGAAACAGGAAGGCCACTTCCTCCTGATCCATGGTCGCCGGAACGAGATGCAATTCCTTCATCTTGAGATCGCTCATCGGCACGTTGCGCTTGTTCCGGAGAACATTGCTCAAAGGCACCGATCCCACGGGACGGAACTGCGAATCGATGATGTAGATGTCGTAGAATTCGTCGGGCAGGTCGGGCGTAGCGCGGAGATAGTCGATGGTCTGGCCTACAACCCAGTAGTCGGGCACCATGACGGTGTCCCGCTGCATGAGGCGCCCGGCGCTGTCCTCGGGATAGGCGAGGCCCTGTTCGAGCAGCGCCCGATCGGGATGCGGCAGGGATGCGAGGATCGCATCCTTCTGGTCGTCGTCGAGGTCGACGAGAACGTCGATGGCGTCATCCGTCTCCAGCTCGGAGATGAGCTTGCTCGCGTCCTCGGGCTTGAGACTGTCGAACAGTTCCTCGCGAACGCCGTCATCGAGATAGGGCAGCGTATCGGGATCGAACGCCGGCCCCAGAGCATTGACGATGAACTGCCGGTCCTCGTGATCGACGAGTTGCAGCAGGTCCGCGAGATCGGCCGGATGCAACGGAGCGCAAAGGGCCGCCACCAGGGCTTCGTTGTTCTCCGCCAGCGCATGGCGGACCTCCTTGACCAGGCCATCCTCAAGGCCGATATGCGCCGAAGTGCCTTCCTCGCCGTCACTTGTCTTGCGGGCCTCTTCGAGCTGGTCTTCGCTCATGCGTTTTCATGCTCGATCTTCTGGGTGATGGCATCGACACAGGCCAGCGCACTCATGTTGACGAGTCCCCGGGTCGTGATCGACGAGGTCACGATATGGGCGGGTTTGCGCACGCCCAGCAGGATAGGTCCTATGGATACGGTGCCGGTCACCGACTTGACCAGATTGTAGGCGATATTGGCGGCGTCGAGATTGGGCATGATCAGCAGGTTGGCTCGGCCGGTCAGCGACGAGCTGGGCAGGAGCCGGTGGCGGATGGTCTCCGACAGGGCCGAGTCGGCGTGCATTTCGCCATCGACTTCGAGGTCTGGAGCGGCCTGGCGCACGATTTCCAGCGCATCGCGCATCTTGCGTGACGACGGGTTGACGCGATTGCCGAAATTGCTGTGGGAAATGAGGGCAACCTTGGGCTGGAGGCCGAAACGACGCACGGCGTCACTCGCCTTGAGCGTGGTGGTGGCAATCTCCTCGGCGGGCGGATCGAAGCTGACATAGGTATCAGCAATGAACAGGATGCCCGAATCGAGAACAAGCGCGTGCAGCGTCGAGGCTTCGGTCAGTTGGTCCGTGAGACCGATGACGTCGTGCACGTGGCGCAGATGGCTGCCGAAGGAACCCACCGGTCCCGTAATGAGCGCGTCCGCCTCGCCGCGCGAGACCATGATCGAGCCGATGACGGTACGGCGGGTGCGGACGATGTCCCGCGCCGCATCCGGGGTGATGCCTCGCCGCTCCATCCGTTCGAGATAATACGCAACGTAATCGTTATATCGGGGGTCGCTGTCGGGATTGCACACCTCGAAGTCGCGGCCCATCGACATCCGCAGTCCGAGCCTGTGGATTCTGGTCTCGATGACCTCGGGTCGGCCGACGAGGATAGGCATGGCCAGCCTTTCGTCGAGCACCACCTGCACGGCGCGCAGCACTCTGACATCCTCGCCGTCGGCGTAGACAAGGCGCTGGGGGTCGCTCTTGGCCCTCTCGAACAGCGGTTTCATCAACAGGCCCGAGCGGAATACCCGTTGCGAAAGTGTCTGACGATAAGCGTCGATATCCTCGATGGGACGTGTGGCGACACCAGAACTCATGCCGGCCTGTGCGACTGCCGCCGGAACCTCGACCATGAGCCTTGGGTCGAAGGGCTTCGGAATGAGATAATCCCGACCGAAGGCGAGGTTCTCGATGCCATAGACCGACGCCACCGTGTCGGGGGTGGTCATCCGGGCAAGACCGGCAATCGCCGTGACGCAGGCGCGCTTCATCTCGTCATTGATGGTCGTCGCACCGACGTCGAGTGCACCGCGGAAGATGAAGGGGAAGCACAGGACATTGTTGACCTGATTGGGATAATCCGAGCGGCCGGTGGCAATGACTGCGTCTTCGCGAACCTCGCGGGCAAGCTGCGGGTCGATCTCGGGGGTCGGGTTGGCCAACGCCAGCACCAGCGGGTCCTTCGCCATGCTCGCGAGCATTTCGGGCTTGAGAACATTTCCCGCGGACAGACCGAGAAATACGTCGGCATCGACGATGGCCTCGGCCAGGGTGCGAGCTCCGGTGTCGGCAGCGAAGCGCTCCTTCCAGGGGTCCATGAGTGCCGTCCGCCCCTTGTAGACCACACCTTCGATATCGGTCGGGATGAGGTTTTCAGGCTTCAGCCCCATGCTGATGAGCAGGTCGAGGCAAGCCAGGGCCGCCGCACCCGCACCGCTGCTCACGAGCTTGACCTCCTCAAGCTCCTTGCCGACGAGATGCAGGCCGTTGACGACGGCGGCGGCGACGATGATGGCAGTGCCGTGCTGGTCGTCGTGGAACACCGGAATGTTCATCCGCTCGCGCAGGCGCTTTTCGATGATGAAGCAGTCCGGAGCCTTGATATCTTCAAGATTTATGGCGCCGAAGGTCGGTTCGAGTGACTCGACGATATCCGCAAGTTTTATCGGGTCCTGTTCGTTGATCTCGATATCGAACGCATCGATACCGGCAAATTTCTTGAACAGGACGGCTTTGCCCTCCATGACGGGCTTGGCCGCCAATGGACCGATCGATCCCAGTCCGAGCACAGCGGTCCCATTGGTCACCACCGCCACGAGATTGCCTCGGGTGGTGAGCAACGATGCCTCGGCGGGATCCTCGGCAATGGCCCGGCAGGCCGCTGCCACTCCCGGTGAATAGGCCAGCGACAGGTCGCGCTGCGTGGCAAGCGGTTTGGTTGCCGTGACCTCGAGCTTTCCGGCTACCGGGCCACGGTGGTATTCGAGCGCATCCTGATCGAGGCGGCTTGGCATGGCGGCATCCTCACCACAGTTTTGTGAATGTGTCGGCCGTGCCGACGGGTAATTTGCATGTTGAAGAAATGAGGTAGATGAAGTCGATGAGCGGGGCAATATATCAGCGGGATGTGGAGGGGATGAAGGGCGGCGGTGCATCTGTGGAATGGCGAGGCCAGTCGGGTCCGGTCGACTACGTCCGGGCTCTCAAGGTCATGGAGCAGCGGGTTGCCGCCATCCGCACCGGGGAGGCCCCCGAACTCGTCTGGCTGCTCGAACACCCGCCCTTGCTGACTGCCGGCACCTCGGCCGACCCTTCCGAACTCATCGACCCGATGCGGTTCCCCGTTCACAATGCCGGACGCGGAGGTCGCTATACCTACCATGGACCAGGACAGCGCGTGGCCTACTGCATGCTCGATCTCGAACGCCGCGGCCGTGATCTGCGCCGATATGTCCACAATCTGGAGGAATGGATTATCCTGGCGCTCGCCTCGCTGGGCATCAGGGGCGAGCGACGCGAGGGCCGCATCGGCATCTGGGTCGTTCGGGACGATGGCAGCGAGGCCAAGATCGCGGCGCTGGGAGTGCGTGTACGCCGATGGGTGACCTGGCATGGCATCTCGATCAATGTCGATCCCGATCTTGGCCACTTCGACGCGATCATTCCTTGTGGTCTGGGTGATTATGGTGTGACCTCGCTCGCGGCACTGGGGGCCGGTGCGGGCATGGATGATGTCGACAGGGCCCTGAAGGAGAGCTTTGATCGTGTTTTTTCGTAAGGGCAGGACCGGGCGAACCATGAGCCGCGTGTCCGCTGCGGGACGGATGCTTGTGCTGCTGGCCGGGCCGGTGTTGTCCGCACTTCTCCCGCCGATGGAGGCCAGAGCGGAGTGCGCGGATTTTGCTGCACCGGAGGTGCACTGGCGCCGCTGTGTTCTCGATGGGCAGGATCTGGGCGGCGTGGATTTCAGCGGCGCGGTGTTTCGTGATTCCTCGTTCAAGAGGAGCGTCTTCGATGGCAGCATTCTCGATGGTGTCGATGCGAGGCGGGTGAAGCTGGTATCGGCTTCGCTACGCGGTGCCAGTCTGGTGGGGGCGAATCTCGGCCTGGCGGATCTTACCAGCGCCGACCTTGAAGGAGCCATCCTGCGCGATGCCGATCTCAGCCGTACCAAGCTGTTCAACACCAACATGCGTGGTGTTGACCTGACCGGCGCCCGCCTCGAGGGGGCCGATATGTTGCGGGCCGACTTTTCGGGAGCTCTTTGGACCGATGGCGAGACCCGCTGTTCAGCCGGGTCGATCGGGCGGTGTCATCGGGCGCGCTGACCGACCGTTGCGACGTCTGGACGATGGGCGGCGGCCATCGCTGCTGCGTGCCAGAAATTCGGCCACGTCCTGGGGCGGCATGGGTTTTGCGAAGAAAAATCCCTGAACCTCGTCGCAGCCGAAATCGCGCAGAACTTTGAGCTGACCTTCGCTTTCGATTCCTTCTCCGACGATCTTCAGATCCAATGTTCTGCCCATGGCAATGATCGCCTGAACGATGGCAGCGCTGTTGGAGTCATGGTCGATGTCGGCGATGAACGAGCGGTCGATCTTGAGCGAACGGATGGGGAAACGCTTGAGGTAGGCGAGAGAAGAGTAACCGGTGCCGAAATCATCCACGGCGAGACTGGCTCCTGATGTGGTCAGGAGGGACAGCCGCTCGACGACATCGCTGCTGTCCTTCATGACCATGCTCTCTGTAAGCTCCAGTTCCAGCATCGAGGCGGGAAAACCCGTATCTTCGATGGCCTCGCGGATTTTCTGCGGCAGGTCTTCCTGCTCGAACTGGCGGGCCGAGAGGTTGATGCCCAGCCTAAGGCCATCGTGACCGGCTTCGTGCCAGCGGCGGACCTGGCGCATGGCCCGGGTCAGCGCCCACTGGCCGATTTCGATGATGAGGCCGGTTTCCTCGGCCACCGGAATGAAGTCGGCGGGTGAAACCATGCCGAGCTCGGGATGCTGCCAGCGCATCAGCGCCTCGAAGCCGATCAGCGACCCGTCGCTCACGGAAATCTGTGGCTGATAGTAGACCGTCAACTGACGATGTTCGAGCGCCTTGCGCAGTTGTGTCTCCAGCGTCAGCCGCAGGATGGCGCGCGACGTCATCTCGTCGGTGAAACGCACGAGCCGGCCATGCCCCTGCGGCCGCGCATGACTCAGCGCGATATCGGCATGCCTGACCAAGGTCTCGGCATCGCGGCCCGCTTCAGGGTGGATGGCAAGGCCGGCGCGAGCTGAAATGGTGAGTTGCTGGTCGTCAAGACGAAGCGGTTCCTCAATGCGCGCGAGAAGGGTGCGGGCATCCCTTTCAAGATCCATCGAACCCGTCAGGTTCTCGATGGCAAGCAGGAAATGGTCGGCAGACAGGCGCGCGACGTGCCCGCGTCCGGCCGCCTGCCCGGCCAACCGGTCGGCGAACGCCTCGAGCAGCCGGTCGCCCGAGATCATGCCCAATGACTGGTTGAACATGTGAAATCTGTCGATATCGATGATCATCACCGCCAGAGACCGTCCATCCCGTTCCGCCCGCTCGATCAGTGTCGCGAGACTGTCGGCAAACAGCAGTCGGTTGGGCAGGCGGGTCACAGGATCGTGATAGGCGAGCTGATGGAAATGGTCGCGGTCGCTGTCCCGATCATGCTGTTCGTTGAACAGCAGGACGAACGCGCCAATGGCCAGGGAAGGGGACCTGAGCAGGCGTACGCCGACGGCGAGTCGGCTGCCATCGGCGCGCCGGCAATGCGCATTGAAGCGCATTTCCTGATCGTCCAGCCGGAAGGTGGCCATTGTCGGATCGAAGCCGATGGCATCGTCTCCAGGGTCCAGCCATGCGCTGATTGGTTGACCTTCCAGTTCGGATGGCGACAGGTGCCACAATCCTGACGCCGCCGTCGTCGCGAGATGAATGTGCAGGTTGTGATCAAGGCTCATGATCGCGACATCGGTGGTTTCAAGAATCGAGAGGATCTCGTCGGTTCCGGTGCCATCCATCCGCTCCCCCGCGTCGGGTTCGAGAAAGCCGAGGAACAGGTCGCGAAGGGGCTGGAGCGCAAGCAGACTCCAGCGGCGGCTCTGATCCCAGCTTGCGGGCAATGCAGGAGGCAGGCCGCCGGGACGGGCCGGTTGCGGATCGCGTTCAGTGACAATCAGGTCCCGCATCGATCTGATGGCATGGGGAGCGAGACCGCTGGCGGTGGCTAGGTGGCGTTGCTCGAAGATGTGGTTGATGCGGAGATCGCTGTCGAAGAAGACGGCAGTGGTCTTGAGCCGCCGCGCGAGCATGTCGACCAATCCTGCGACCAGCGGTCGGGGTTCGAAGCTGCTCGATAGCTGGCGTGGTGGAGCCACCAGCATCAGCCATGTGTGCTCGCCGAGAAAAATGCTGGTGATTGTGATGCGCCCGTCTTCGGGCCCGGTTGATGGACCGCTCGTATAGGCGAGTCCGCGCCGGGTCCGGGCTTCGCCGAGCGTACGGTAGGCCGGTCCCACCAGGGAGGGCTCCAGCACGTCCTCAAGAAATTTTTTCTCCGCGTTGGCTTCGCTGCCGCGAATGAGCCCCGAACGCGATGGGCCGCCATCGACCATGAGGATACTGCCGCCCGGGCCCACGAGCATCAGGGTACCGTCGCTGATCTTTCCGGGATCTGAACGCAATGTCGCGAGTTTGCGCGTCATACGCTCAAGCATTCTGGAATTCGAGCTGCGCAGCATGATGAGATAACAGGAATCGCTGGTCGGATTGGGGCGGCCATGCAGCGCCATGGCATGCCCGGATCGATTTGACAGGCCGGCGCGCAGGCCCAGATCAAAGGGCTGGTTGCGGTCGAGGCAGTCAATGGCCTGAATGAGCCGATCCTCGTCCAGGACCTGGCGCAGGAGGCCGGTTGCGGGCATTCCCTGCCAGTTGTCCTGTCGGGCACCGCCAATGCTGGCGAAACGGTCGTTCATTTCGCCGACGCGCCAGAATTCGAACTCGCCTTCGCGGACGAGAAGGCAGGCCCCGAACGGAAAGGCTGCAAGCAGGTTATGTGGTGAAGGGGCGCAAACAGTTGTCATCACGCTTTGTTGAGTGCTTTCAGGCTTTTCGTGGACGGGCGTGCCATCGTTTAATTCTACTGTGTCATAAACTCTTGTAGTGTATCAAGAAATCCCTGCAAGCCTCTGTCTGGTGTGATTTGTCGGGGTATTGCCTGTCGGGTCAAGGGCTTGGCGAATTCGATGGCGACATCGTGGTCAGCGTCCAGCCAAGGGGCAGGATCCGGACGGATGGGCGGAAGTGATCGTGCTTCCCCAAGATCATATCCCTCGCGGAAGCCTCTAAAAGACATGTTCCGAGTTCCATCGCCACCATGCCCATGTTTCCTGCAGCAGTCGGGCCAAGATCGCAGAGGGACTTGCCGAGATCGTCGGAGACGCCTAGCGTCAGGCTTCTTTCGGCAGTCATGGGCGAATTGTGATGAGCAGCGGAGCGTGCGGGTTTATCGGCCTCGGTTCGATGGGATTGGCCATGGCCACACATATGGTGAAGGCCGGAATTGATCTGCGCGGGTTCGATCTCAACCAGGCTGCGATGCAGAGTCTTGCGGATGCCGGTGGTGTCGCTGCCCTTTCCTGCAAGGATGCCGCACGCGGCCAGTCATTGCTGCATGTCGTGGTGGCAAAGGCGGAACAGGCGGAAATGGTGCTGTTCGGGGATGACGGGGCGGTAGCGGAACTGGCCGACGGCGCGACCGTGGTCTTGCACAGCACGGTACCCCCGGCCTTCGCCCGCAGGCTTGGCGCGCGTCTTGCCGAGACCGGGCATCCTTTCCTCGATGCGCCCATCAGCGGTGGTCGGGTCGGTGCCGATGCGGGAACGTTGACCATCATGGCCTCTGGGCCGGAAGAAGCCTTTGCGGCATCGGAGCGGACCATCGCGGCCATTTCGAGGAAAGTCTACAGGCTGGGAACCGAACCCGGTATCGGATCGACGGTCAAGATGATCAATCAGCATCTGGCGGGAGTCCATATTGTCTCGGCCGCCGAGGCCATGGCGCTCGGAGCCCGTGCCGGGGCCGATCCTGCCATACTCTTTGATGTCATTTCATCGAGCGCCGGCAACAGCTGGATGTTCGGCGACCGGGTTCCGCACATGCTGGAGCGTAATTTCTCGCCGAAATCCGCTGTGGAAATCTTCATCAAGGATCTGGGCATCGTTCTGGAGACGGGGGCGGAGTTGCAGTTCCCGCTACCCCTTGCCGCCTGCGCTCATCAGCAATATCTGGCCGCCGCCGCCGCCGGACATGCGAAGGAGGATGATGCCGCCGTGGTCAAGGTGTACGAGCAGATCGCCGGAATCGAGGTCAAGGGCTGACCGTGCCGTCCTTCTGGGGGCGGGGGCGGATCGAGTACGCTGCGGGTTGGGTGGCCCTCGTCCTGCTTGCCATCGGTTGCGTGCAGGTGCTCAGGCCGTTCATTTCACCGCTGTTGTGGGCGACGATCCTCGCATTCACGACGTGGCCCGTGTTCGAGTACGTGAGAGACCGTTGCGGGGCGCGCAGTACGCTCGCTGCGCTGGTCATGACGTCCGGACTGGCTCTGGCGCTGGTTGTGCCTCTTGTCGTGCTAGGTGCCAGCCTCGCCGACAATGCCGAGAACCTGCTGCATCGGCTTGCCGAGAGTGGCAGGAATGGAACGGAGTCGATCGCTCCGCCGTCATGGCTCGCCTCCATTCCCTATCTCGGGCAGAACCTCGGCCAGTATTGGCGCGAACTGATGAGCAACACTGGTACCCTCGTTTCCACTGTCGTCCCCTATCTGGGACCGGTGCGGGACGCGGCGGTCAAGAGCGGCATCACGGTGGGTCGCGGTGTGATCGAGCTTTCCTTGAGCATCCTCATTGCCTTTTTCCTCTATCGTGACGGGTTGCGGGCAGTCGCCAATGTGCGCCGTATCGGCCATCGTATTGCCGGCCGGCGGGCAATCCGCATGCTCGATGTCGCCAGCAACACGATACGCAGTGTGGTTTACGGGATGATCGGCACGGCGATCGTTCAGGGAGCCGTTGCTGCCCTGGGCCTGTGGATCGCCGGCGTGCCCGCTCCCTTTCTACTCGGTGTACTGACCTTTTTCCTTGCCTTGTTGCCCATCGGGGCTCCCTTCGTCTGGATACCGGCCTCGATATGGCTGCTCAATCAGGGAGAGCTTGGCTGGGGCATCTTCATGGCTGCCTGGGGTCTGGGCGTGATCAGCAGCGTCGACAACTTCGTCCGCCCCTATCTCATTTCGAAGGGCAGCAATCTGCCGTTTCTGCTGGTTTTCATGGGTGTCATAGGTGGAGTACTCACTTTTGGTATACTGGGTATCTTTCTCGGTCCCACGGTGCTGGCCGTGGCCCTCGCCCTGATGCGTGAATGGCTTGAAATGGGAAAGGCCGAAGTCGAGGCGATGGACGATGAGGGATATTCAGACGAACAGGCGGCCTGACGCGGCAGGCGCGGCATTGCAGCAAATTGACGAATGTATTTTGCGTGCTAACCAGTGCCACGCTATGGCGTCGCCTATTGCTGCGGTTCCTCCCTGTCCGGCCGGATTGTCCGAAGACTCGGGAGCCGCAGCAAATCGGTTCGACGGACGCCTGGTTCGGCTCGTTGACGCCGGGATGCGTTCAAGCCGGTGAAACCACCTCCAGTTTCGAGAGTTCGTCATGTCCGAAGTTTCCGCCAAATCCGATCGCTGGCCATTTTTCCGCCATGCGCCGGACTGTGTGGTCCTTGGCGTACGGCCGGGGTACGAGCCTTCATCCAAGCCGCCCGTGCGGATCTTTCTTGGTACCGAGGAGGCCCAGTACCGGGGCGAGCGAATCTTCTTCTACTCGATCGAGAAGGTTCGCGATCCGTCGCGGGTCTACGAAATCCACCTGATGAAGAACCTGGAAGGTTTCGACCGGCGCAAGTGGCGTACCGGATTCACCAATTATCGCTATGCCATTCCAGAGCTCGCTGGCGGTACGGGGCGGGCGATCTACAACGATGTCGACCAGATCTACCTGGCTGATCCCGCGCTGCTGTTCGATCTGCCGATGGGCGATCACGGATATCTCGCCATTTCGGCGAAGGATACCTCGGTGATGCTCATCAATTGTCCGAAAATGATGCCGATCTGGAACCGGGCGACGGCCAGCAGCATGGGCAAGCATGAGCTCATCAACAAGCCGGCGTCGACTCCCGGTCTCTGGGGGCATCTCGACGGTCACTGGAATGCCCGGGACCAGGAATATGTCGAGGGATTGACCAAGTGCCTGCACTACACGGCGCTGCATCAGCAACCGTGGCATCCGTTCCCGGACGACTATTCCTATCATCCCAATCCGCTGGCCTATATCTGGTACGATCTCGAGCGTGAGGCCGATGCTCAGGGCTATGAGCTGTTCGGGATCGACCGCCCGAGCCCCAATTTCGCCGCAGTTCTCGGTCGCAACAATGTGGATTCCGATGTGCCCGTACCGCTCGATGACGGTATCGGGGCCATGCTGGAGCGTGCTGGCACCCGGAGCGTGTTGCTCGTCCAGGCCCGTGGGGCGGTTTCCGACTGGAATGGACTCCCGCAGCGTGCCGGAGCCGCGTCATTCACGTTGTCGCCGAACAGCCGCTGGCCAGATGCCAAGGCCGATGCAGTACTGGCCGCAGGCCTGCTTGAACGCATTCCGCCGGCTGATATTCCATGGGTGCTCGACGGCCTCTTCGCGCATGCAAACAAGTTGGTTGAAGTGCGGGTTCCTGCCACCGAGCCTGTCGGCCTCGGGTCGGCCGAATGGTGGCGCAAGCGGCTGGACGAGGCCGCGCGCAAGCATCCGCATGTCAGTTGGCAACTGGATATCTGTGACAGGGCGGCACTTATCCCGGATACACGCGTCAGCTATCGGATCGAACGGCCGGCTGCCGGCGGCGCGCCGCGGGTTTGGGCGCTGGTCGATGGAGATGCCAATGGCGACGCACAGGTTCAAAAGCTGGCCGATGCGCTTGGCTGGGGCTTCGAGACCAAGCGGTTGTTCTACAATCTCCGATCAAAGTTACCCAACGCGTGGCATGGCGCCTCGCTGGCCTCGGTCGACAGGGATCGAAGCAGTCGCCTTGATGAACCCCTGCCGGACCTGGTGATCGCCGCAGGCAAGCACAGCGCGCCGGTGGCAGGATGGATCAGGAAGGCTAGCGAAGGACGGACGAGGGTTGTCCAGCTCGGTCATCCCAAGGCGTCATTCGATTTGTTCGATCTTATCGTTACCGCGCCTGACCACCGCCTGCCGGTGCGCGACAATGTCCTGCATGTCACCGCGCCGCTAGCGGGAATCGATGCTGATCGGCTGGAGGAGAGCGCGGTGCGCTGGCGTGATCGGATCGGTGATGGCGAAGCGCCTCGCACCGTGTTGCTGGTCGGGCCGGGTAGGGGCTCATACAGGATGACGGCCTCCGTGGCTGGGCAACTCGGGCAACTCGCAGGTCGAAAGATCGGCGATGTTGGCGGCAGTCTGTGGGTGGCGCTGGCACCGGGACTTGGCGATGAAGTGATAACCGCACTGACTTCGTCCGTCGGTCGTCCGTTCGAGACCATCGAGCTCACGTCCGGGGACATGGAGTCGGTTGACGGACTGCTGGTGGCAGCAGACCGCTGCATGCTCACGGGAGACGATGCACGGTTGCTGGCGACGGCCTGCCTTGCCGGCAAGCCGGTGGATCTGTTCGAGCTGCCGCGTTGGTACGATACCGTTCCCGGCGGTCGTCCTCTTGTTCAGGTGCTGACGTTGATTGCCGGTGGCGGCAACAGCTATCGAGGCACGCCACACCAGCAGCATCTGGTTGCGCGCGGACTCGATCATCTGACGACGCGTGGACTCATCCGGCTGCCGCGCGACCTTGCCCGTCTGCATCGTGCCCTGGTGGCCCGTGGACTGGTGAACCGACTGGACGATGACCGTGCGGTAGCCAGCCGCAAGCCGTTGAACGACCTGGAATTGACCATTGAGCGCATTCGCCGGTTGATGAACGAGGTGCCCCGAATAGTCGGGGGTTGATCAGGAGATTATCCCGTCGGGGGAATGTCGCTCAGCGGTTTTCGTGTCTGAAATCGCGGGCGACGTCGCCCGGCAGTGTGCGCCTGTCATTGTTGTAGCGCTGGCGAAGTTCGACGGGCTGCCGTTGATCCAGTCGACACGACCGGTCTCGAATCCACGAACAACCTTTTCGAACGACATATCTCCGGTGCTCATCAAATTCTCACGGAGACCATCTCGATGGGATCGGCAATAAATCGTCAGTCAGTCATTGCGCAAGGCGGATAGTGCCCGAATGTGTTCGACCCCTATGCCGCAACAGCCGCCAAACACCAGTGTTCCCAGATTTTGCCAATTCCTGGCATGCGCGACAAGGCCTTCCGGCGTGGCAATATCGACGAACTGCCAGTTCGGCATCGCAAAATAACCCGAATCGGGATAGGCCATCAGCGGTCCCCGTCCGTCGAGCATCCGCAGTGCAGGTGCGATATCGTTCAGGTGCGTGTGCATCACGCCAACGGCGTCGAAATCCGTTTCCGGGAGCGAAGCGATCACGTCCGCAAAGGGGATTTCCTTCTGTCGGCTGAAACTGAGTAACCGGCCATCGCTATCACTTCGTGCGCTCAGGCCGCACCAGACCGGCAATCCCGTGGCAAGTGCAGCATCAATGGCCAGTTTCATCCGCTCGGGGAAGTACATCATTTCAAGAATGATAAGTTCGGCACCGCCCGTTACGAGAGCTTCCGCAAGTTCCTCGAAGGCCACCTGCATTGTTGCCGTGTCGGGTCCGTCGCCGAGAATGTTGTCGGTGCCGGACGCCACCGGAACCATGTGCGACAGCGAACCGGCAATGGCAATTTCCCGGCCGGACTGGTCGCGTGCCCGTTTCGCCGTTTCGATGGCTGCGGTGGCGATTTCCTGGACACGATCAGCCGCACCTGCCACTTCCAGCATCAGTCTCGACGAGGCGAAGGTATTGGCAGTGATTACGTCCGCACCGGCCTCGATGTAGTCGGCATGCACCGATTCCAGCAATTCCGGCTGCTCGATGGCGACGAGACCGCACCATGCGGCCTCGTTCATCGGAGCCCCGCGCTTTTCCAGTTCGGTGCCGGTCCCGCCATCCAGGATGATGGTGCGACCGGCATCCAGTCGCGCCTTGATGCGCCCGTATCCCATAGGGTCAGCTTACCGCCGTGAGGGCACCCTTGCCCTCGAACCAGCTTTTGAGGTTGTCGACCACGCACTGCCCCATGGCCTGCCGCGTTTCGACAGTCGACGAAGCCACATGGGGGGTGAGAACGACATTGTCCATCGTGAGAAGTGCTTCGGGAACCGACGGCTCGGCCTCGAACACGTCGAGCCCCGCCGCGCCCAACCCGCCATTGCCAAGCAATTCCACGATGGCCGGCTCATCCACGAGCCAGCCTCGGGCCACGTTGACGAATACACCCTGCGGCCCGAGAGCTTCAAGAACCTGGCGACTGATCGGCTTGTCGCCACTTCCGGCCGGACCGCCGGCGGCAGCCATGAAGAGGATGTCGCTTTCGCGGGCAAGCTCCAGGGCACTCGACGACAGGCGGTAGGGTACGTCCTCCTTGGGCATCGGGTCGAAATAGGCGATCTGATCGCTGAAACCCTCAAGCCTCCTGGCAAGCTGGATCCCGATCCGGCCGAGGCCCATGATTCCCATTCTTTTGCCGGAAAATTTGCGTTGCAGTGCAAACTGACCGTTCGCCCATTCGCCCTGACGGACGAAACGATCGGCGACGGGAAGGCGCCGGCAGGCGGACATGGCGAGCAGCACGGCCAGATCGGCCACATCCTCGAAAAGCACGGGCGCTGTCGCGACCACGATACCGCGCTCGCGGGCTGTCACGAGATCCGTGGTTTCGAGCCCGACGCCGTTGATCGCGCAAATCTCAAGATTGGGCAGGACATCCATCATTTCCTTCGACAGGCCGACCATTCCGCCTGATGCAATCCCGCGTATCCGGCCGCCCAGCGAGCGGACGGCCTCGACCTTGTCTTTTTGATCCCATACGCAGTGAACGGTGAATGTCTTACGCATTTCTTCAATGATCGCAGGCGTGAACCCGCTGACAGCAGCAATCTCGACGGTCATTCCCTTGTCCTCCCCGAACGATGTCCAAACTTGCTAGCGTACTTGATAGCGGCTTGCAGGTCTCGCTGCCAGAGCGCGTTGTTGTATTCCCGCTTGCCGTGCTTTATAGCAACCGCACCTGTCAGAGGCAGGGGTGCGGCGTCTGTGGCGGGCGCCGTTTGACGTGTCTTACATCAAGGCGACGAACGGCGATGGCCCGGCGAAGGCAGCTTTACGAGGGAAAGGCGAAAGTCCTTTTTGAAGGCCCGGAACCCGGGACTCTCATCCAGTACTTCAAGGATGACGCTACCGCTTTCAACAACAAGAAGCGGGCGGTCATTACCGGCAAGGGCGTGCTGAACAACCGCATCTCCGAACATCTCATGCTTCGGCTGCATGAGGTAGGCATACCCACACATTTTGTCCGTCGGCTCAACATGCGCGAGCAACTCATTCGCGAAGTGGAGATTATCCCCATCGAAGTCGTGGTGCGCAACATCTCGGCAGGGTCGCTGTGCAAGCGGCTTGGCATCGAGGAAGGCCAACGGCTGCCGCGTGCGATCGTCGAATATTACTACAAGTCTGACGAACTGGGCGATCCGCTGGTCAGTGAGGAACACATCACCGCATTCGGCTGGGCCAGCTTTCAGGAGATCGACGAGATCTTGAGCATGAGCCTGCGGATCAACGATTTTCTCTCCGGTATCTTTATCGGGATCGGCCTCAAGCTGGTCGATTTCAAGCTGGAGTTCGGCCGATTGTGGGAGGATGAAGAAGTTCGTCTCATCCTTGCCGATGAGATAAGCCCGGACAATTGCCGACTTTGGGATGTCGAGACCAATGAGCGGCTGGACAAGGACCGGTTCCGCCGGGACCTCGGCAACGTGCAGGAAGGTTACCAGGAAATCGCGCGGCGACTGGGGATTTTGCCCGAGGCCGGCCCGCGTGATCTCAAGGGGCCGGAGACCATGCAGTAGGACAGGATTTCTTCCGTTCCTGCCGGTTCTGGCGACATATGTGTACGGTTGCGTGCAGGGAACGGTGAACAAGCGGATGCTTCGACATGAAAGCCATCGTTTCGATCAGCTTGAGATCTGGTGTGCTGGATCCCGAAGCCAACGCGATCGCGGGGGCGCTTGGCAGGCTCGGCTTCGACAAGGTTCGTTCGGTGCGTCGCGTGCGCCAGATTGAGCTGGATCTAGAAATCTCCGACAGGACCGTCGCCGAGGCAGAGGTGAAGTCCATGTGTGACCGTCTTCTGGCCAATCCGGTAATTGAAGCCTATCGGATCGAGATGATCGGCTAGAAATCGTGTGTGAATTTGTCAAGATCAGAATTTCTACCACTGGGTGTCATGGTTTGTTAAGGTCGTCTACCCACTGACCTGAACGGACCTTGAGATGAACGACCAGACTGTCGATGAATTTCCGGTCGACCTGAAACTGAACTGGCTGAGACTGGCGCGAACGCGTGGTGTCGGTCCGCGAATGGTCGACAGGTTGCTGCAGCGTCATGGTACGGTGACGAGGATACTGGCGCGGGGATTGGCGGATCTTCCGTCCCCTCCCTGTTCGCTCAGTACGGCACGATGTGAAATGGAGGCCATCGAAGCCTTGGGTGGGCGCCTCGTCATACGTGGGGAAGGGCTCTATCCGGCAGCGCTCGCGGTCATTGACGATGCACCATTGGCCTTCACCGCGCTTGGACGGGTGGAACTGTTCGAAACCCCGTCGCTGGCTGTGATCGGAGCGCGCAATGCCAGTGGCAACGGCCGATATTTCGCCGAGCACATTGCAGCTGCCGCGTCACACCATGGCCTCACCATCGCTTCGGGTCTCGCCCGCGGCATCGACACGGCCGCGCATCGTGGTGGCCTGCAGGGCGCGGGCTCGACGATTGCCGTGCTCGGTTGCGGCGTGGACATCGCCTACCCACCAGAAAATGCCGGATTGTTGGCCGAGATTGCCGAGCGGGGTGTCGTCATCAGCGAGCGACCGATGGGCGCGCCGCCGCATGCCAGTCAGTTTCCCCGCCGTAATCGGATTATCGCCGGTCTGTCATGGGGCGTGCTGGTGGTCGAGGCCGCCGAGCGGTCGGGTTCGCTCATGACGGCACGCATGGCGCTTGAACAGGGCAGGGAGGTGATGGCCGTGCCGGGGTCTCCGGCCGACCCGCGACATCGTGGCACCAATGGTCTCATCAAGCAGGGGGCGGCCATGGTCGAAACGCTTGAAGATGTGCTCGAATTGCGTCCGGCACCGATGCGCCCGACCCGCACCATGCCGGCTCACACCCCGCCAGCCGCTTGTTCCACGTCGGATCAAATGTGTAAACCGGTAGGCTCATCGTGTGAAATCCAGTTGGAATCCGTCATCGATCTCCTCGGTCCGGAGCCACTCGCGGTTGACGAACTCATTCGCCAATGCCAAGGAAATGTCGCGGAAGTTCAGGATGCCTTGCTCACGCTCGAGCTGGAGGGCCGTCTGATCCGCCATGCCGGGAACCGCGTCTCGCTTGAAATGGGTTGAGACCTGTCCCGATATTCTCGAAAGTCAATGCGCTGTTTGAGGACCTTGCCAAGGGTCCGGCTCAATTACGGATGTGATCTGCATCATGAATGTCGTCGTCGTCGAATCTCCGACCAAGGCCAAGACGATCAACAAGTATCTGGGCGATGGCTATCAGGTACTTTCGAGTTATGGTCATGTCCGGGATCTTCCCGAAAAGGATGGGTCCGTCGTGGTCGACGATGATTTCCGCATGATCTACGAGACCATGGCGGACAAGAAGAAGCGGGTCGACGAGATCGCGAAGGCAGTCAAGGGCGCCGAGCGGCTCTATCTGGCGACCGACCCCGATCGCGAAGGGGAAGCCATTTCATGGCACCTGCTGGCTGCCCTGAAGGACAAGAAGGCGATCAACGGCGTTGATGTCAAACGGGTCGTGTTCCATGAGGTGACCAAGCGGGCCGTGCTTGAAGCCATGGGACATCCGCGTGATCTCGATACTGACCTCATCGACGCCTATCAAGCCCGTCGTGCCCTGGATTACCTCGTCGGTTTCACACTTTCTCCGGTGTTGTGGCGCAAGATGCCGGGTTCGCGATCCGCTGGCCGGGTGCAGTCGGTAGCCCTAAGGTTGATCTGCGAGCGTGAGAGCGAGATCGAGGCATTTGTCAGCGAGGAATACTGGACGATCGAAGCACTGCTCAGGAATGGCGGCGGCCCGTTTGGTGCTCGGCTTGTCACGCTCGACGGCAAAAAACTCGACAAGTTCGGGCTGCCGGATGAAGCTGCGGCAAAAAAGGCCGTAGCGGCCATCGAGGCTGCCAGTCTCATGGTGCGCTCGGTGGAAAAGAAGCAGGTCGCGCGCAATCCGTCGCCACCGTTTTCCACCTCCACCCTGCAGCAGGAAGCCGCGCGCAAGCTCAGCTTTTCGACCGACCGGACGATGAAGACCGCACAGCGGTTGTTCGAAGGCGTGCAGCTCGGTGGAGAGATCGTGGGCCTCATCACCTACATGCGGACCGACAGCGTACAGCTTTCCAATGACGCGTTGCAGGGAACGCGGCGACTGATCGATTCGAAGTTCGGTCAGTCCTATCTTCCTGAAAAGCCACGTATCTTCAAGACCAGGACGAAGAATGCACAGGAAGCGCACGAGGCCATCCGCCCTACGGACCTGTTCCGCGCGCCACAGGAAATCTCCCGTTATCTGGATGACGACCAGAAGAAGTTGTACGATCTGATCTGGAAGCGCACGGTAGCCAGTCAGATGTCGGCAGCCATCATGAATCGTGTGACGGTCGAGATCGATGGTGGCGACGACCGCGTCGGATTGCGCGCTACCGGGCAAACTGTAGCCTTCGATGGCTTTTTGAAATTGTATCAGGAAGGTCGGGACGATCCGACTGATGATGACGATGCCGAGGCCATCCTGCCCGATCTGGCGGAAGGCACCGCGCTTATTCAGGAAAAGGTGACGCCTACCCAGCATTTCACCGAGCCGCCACCGCGTTTTTCGGAAGCGAGCCTGGTCAAGAAGCTCGAAGAGCTCGGCATCGGGCGGCCGTCGACCTATGCGTCGATCATTTCGGTCCTGCAGAACCGGCAGTATGTTCGTCTTGAGCAGCGGCGTTTCGTGCCCGAGGATCGGGGGCGCATGGTCAATGTATTCCTCAGCCATTTCTTCGACCGCTACATCCAGCCAGCCTTCACTGCCGAACTCGAGGACAAGCTCGACGGTGTCGCGGCTGGAGAGACGGACTGGAAGAAAGTGGTCCGGGAGTTCTGGGAGCCGTTTGATCGCGATGTCGGTGAAGTCAAGGAACGTCGTACCTCGGAACTGATCGACGCTCTCAACGAAGCGCTGGCGATCAAGCTGTTCCCGAAGCGGGAAGATGGCTCGAATCCCCGTATCTGCCCGGTATGTGGCGAAGGAGCGCTGAGTCTCAAGCTCGGGCGCTATGGTGCATTCGTCGGGTGCGCGAATTACCCTGAATGTCGCTATACGCGAAAGCTCGGTGAGGGCGAGAAGGACGCCGAACAGCGAGCGGCCAGCGAGCGCATGCTTGGCGTCGACCCGGCAACAGAGGAAGAGGTCTGGCTCAAGGTCGGCCGTTTCGGTCCCTATCTGCAAAGCGGTACGGGCAAGGAGGCCAACCGCTCATCCCTTCCACCCAACCTCACGCCGGACGAGGTCACATTCGAGATTGCCCTCAAGCTTCTGGCGCTGCCGCGCGAGGTGGGGACCCATCCCGAGACCGGCAAGGCGATTACCGCCGGGATCAACCGTTACGGCCCGTTTGTTGCCCATGACGGCAAGTTTGTGCGGTTGCCGGAAGATGAGGACGTACTTGCAATCGGCATGAACCGCGCCATAGCCATAATTGCCGAGGCACCGGCGACGCGCGGGCGAGGTGCTGGTGCGTCGGTGCTCAGGGAATTGGGCGAACATCCAGAGACTGGCAAGCCTGTCCAGATCCTCAAGGGGCGCTTCGGGCCCTACGTGAAGCATGAAAAGGTCAATGCCAGCCTGCGCAAGGGTATGGAAGCGGAAGCGCTGACCATGGATGAGGCGGTCGAGTTGCTCGCTGCCAAGGCTGGAAGTGCCGGCCCAAGGAAAAAGGCTGCCGCCAAGAAGAAGCCTGCAGCAACAACGAAGACGGCGGGAAAGAAGGCGCCGGCGAAGAAGGCTGCCGCCAAGAAGGCACCTGCCGCGAAGGCGTCGGCCGGTAAGACTGCTGCAAGGAAGAAGGTTGCGCCCGAACCGTCGGACGAAGACGCATCTTCCTCGACGGAAGCCTGAGGTGGCCCGTGGCAAGGGACGCGCCACGGTGCCGTCGCCGGCCGAATTGCTGGAACTCCTGCACGATCGGGGCGCTCGGGTTTCGGCCCGCGATCTCGCCCGCGAACTGGGGCTGAGCGGAGATGCCAGGGCGGAACTGAAGCACAGGCTTCGCCAGCTTGAGCGTCCGAATGCCCGCAGGGCGCCATCGATGATCTTTTGCGAGGTCAGCGAAATCGATGAGGACGGTGAGATCTGGGCGGAGAGCGCGACTCTTCCAGGTGCCGCGATCCTCATTCGCTCCGACCGGCCCGGTGCGGCGCCGACTCTGGGCGACCGCCTGTTGGCAAGGCCCGAACGACAGGAAGACGGGCTCATTGTCGGGCATCTCTTCAAGCTGCTGCCGCGGGCCCCGCGCGAGATGGTGGGGCAGTTGGAAAAGACGGCGCACGGTCTTGTGTTGGTGCCTTCCCGCAAGGACCAGAAGCGGGAGCTTCCAGTCGTACCAGGCGAGGTCGAGGCTGACTCCGGTGATATCGTGCGGGTCACGCTGGAGCATGGCCGTCCTCTGGAACCGCCGCGTGCGCGGATCGTCGAGCGGATCGGCCGCGCCGATGAGCCGCGGGCCATTTCCATGGCGCTGGCCATCGAGCTCGAATTGCCGATGGAATTCTCGCCGCAGGCCCTTGATGAAGCGGCGGCGGCCGAACCCGTCGAACTCGAAGGTCGGGATGATCTGCGTGATGTCGATCTTGTCACCATCGATGGTGCGGATGCGCGCGATTTCGACGATGCGGTATGGGCAGCAGCGGATAATGCTGCGGACAATCCGGGTGGTTTTCGTGCCATAGTTGCCATTGCGGATGTGGCACACTATGTCCGCGATGGTTCGGCATTGGATCACGATGCGCGTGAGCGCGGAAATTCGGTCTACTTCCCGGACCGGGTCATTCCCATGCTGCCGGAAGCCCTGTCCAACGAGCTCTGCTCGCTCAAACCCGAGGTGGAGCGGGCCTGTCTGGCCTGTCACATGCGCTTCGATGCGGGCGGACAGCTGTTTGACTGGCATTTTTCTCGAGCGCTGATGCGCTCGCGCGCAAGGCTCACCTACGAGCAGGCGCAGCGCGCTCGCGATGGCGATCCTCAGGCAGCGCCGCTGTCCATCATCGAACCGCTCTACGCACTCTATGACAAGCTCGCGGAGGCTCGGCAGCGACGGGGCACCATTGAACTGGACCTGCCCGAGCGGGTTGTCGACATCACGCCGGAAGGCCGGATTCGTGGCATTACCGCCCGACAACGGTTGCCGAGCCATATGCTGATCGAGGAAATGATGATTGCCGCCAATGTTGCGGCGGCCCGTACGCTGGCCGATCGGCGCGTCCCCTGTCTCTACAGGGTCCATGACAAGCCCGATGCCGTCAAACTCGAAAATCTTGCGCAATACCTGGAGAATCTGGGTATCGGTTGGTCGCGCAACGCGCACAAACCTGCCGATTTCACGCGTCTCTTGAACCGGATCGAGGAACCGGCCTTGCGCGAGCAGGTCTCAAGCCTGGTTTTGCGCTCTCAGGCGCAGGCGATCTACAGTCCTGAAAATATCGGTCATTTCGGTCTCAATCTGCGGCGTTACGCCCATTTCACATCTCCGATCCGTCGATATTCGGATCTCGTTGTCCACCGTCTTCTCATCGAGCATCTCGACCTGTTTGGGCAGGAGTCGGGGAGGCCGTACGAATTCGAGGATCTCAAGGTACTCGGTGAAGATGTGTCGGGCTGCGAGCGCAAGGCGGTTGATGCCGAGCGCAGGGCACAGGCCCGCTATGTGGCACTCTATATGGAGGACCGGGTGGGCGCGCGCTTTGCGGGCCGGGTGGGAAGCGTCCAGCGTTTCGGCCTGTTCGTCACGCTGGACGACACCGGCGCGGAGGGACTGGTGCCGGTCTCGACGCTTGGGGACGACATGTTCGTGCATGACGAACGTCACCATGCGCTTGTCGGCGAGCGCCATGGCGAGATATTCGCCATGGGCGACAAGGTAACGGTGACGTTGAGCGAGGTTGATACCAACAAGGGGATGTTATCCTTTCGCATTGAGGAACATCGCCCGGGGCATGTCGCCGAAATCGCCCGACGCGCGTGGAAGAAAGGTGGCAGTCGATTGGCGCGTCGCGGTCATCATCGCCATCGTGGCAGCAGGCCGGGAGGCAGACACCGGCGCGGCTGAACCTCGCCTGCCTCTGCTTCACGGTATCTGGACGGCCTACGCGCCAGCCTCGCGAAATGCCCTGAGCCAGTCCAGCCCCTCTTCGGTGGAGCTTGTGCGCGGCCTGTATTCGGCACCGATCCAGCCCTCGTAGCCAAGGCTGTCGATGGTGCGCACAATTCGGTCGAGTGCGATCTCGCCTTCGTCGGGCTCCTGCCGCGAAGGTACGGCGGCGATCTGGATGTGACCGATCCACGGCAGGTGCTTTTCGATGCGGCGGATCAGATCACCTTGCATGATCTGCGTATGGTAGCAGTCGAACATGATCTTCACGTTGGGACGACCAAGTTCGTCGATCAGTTCCTTTGCCTTCTCGACGATCGAGATAAAATAGCCCGGCGCATCGCGCTGGTTGATCGGTTCGATAAGGATGCTGGTGCCCGAGGATGCGGCACGGTCGGCAGCGTAGGCGAGGTTTTCGAGAAAGGTTTCGCGCCGGCCGTTTTTTCCGGCCATGACATGGACATTGGCCACACCGGCGGCGGCGGCATAATCGACGGCCTGATCAATGGCTGCACGTGCCTCGGTTTCCCGGCCCGGCAGGGCGGCAAGGCCGAAATCGCCCTTGTCGGTGTTGCCGCGCACGGTATTGAGGCCAAGCATGGGCAGGCCGGTTTCGTCCAGCACGGCCCTGAGATCGTCGGGAGGTGTGAGGAACGGCCAATGGCATTCTACCGCATCGAAATCCGCACGTTTCGCCGCACGGACTGCCTGATCGAGCGGCAGCTCGGTCCAAAGAAACCCAAGATTGGCCGAGTAGCGTGCCATGACCGTTCCCCCTTCATGTCCGATAAATCCCGGTTGGATGCAGAATGCCGCCAATCGGGTCCGAATGCCAGCGGTCACGAAGGGACGAAACGTGATGACCAGCAAACAGAGACCTTTGCAGAAACTGTGCCCGGAATCTGCAAGTGACATCGGACAATAGACAACATATCAACTGTTAATTATATTGTCCACATTAAATAACGTTTAAGTAGATAAGATATTTATCTCTAGGAGAATGTCCAAAAAAGATATTATTCCGCTAACTGGAGATGTTCCCGATAGAGGCGAAAGCGTTTTTTGTAGGTTTCCACCCCGCGTCGAATACCCTCGATCTGGGCTGTGCTGGCCTGCCCCACAATCTTGCCAGGAATGCCCATCACCAGACTGCCCGGCGGTATCTCCTTGCCCTCAGGGATCAGCGCCTTGGCACCGATCAGACAATTTTCACCAACCTTTGCGCCATTGAGCACCATGGCACCCATGCCGATCAGGGTGCCGCTGCCGACGTTGCATCCATGCAACACTGCCATGTGTCCAACCGTCACATTCTCGCCGATCACAAGCGGGAAACCCGGATCGGTGTGCAAGACGCAATTGTCCTGTATGTTGGTGCCATCACCGATGGTTATGGGTTCGTTGTCGCCGCGCAGGGTCGCGCCGAACCAGATGCTCACTTGTGAGCCCAGACGGACATCGCCGGCGACCGCCGCGTTGGGGGCAATCCACCAGTTTTCGTCCTTGCAGGTGGGCACGAGATCGCCCAGGGCATAACGCATGACAATTCCTCCCGTCGCTCATATCAGTGGGCTTCAGGGATGCAGGTTAAGATCACGGGAGACAAGGCATGGAAATCGAGATTGGCGAGGATTTTTCCGAACTGCGCGAGGCGGTCGCACGTCTGTGCGAGCCTTTCGACGACCACTACTGGCAGGATCTCGACAAGCGCGCCGCCTATCCCGAGGAATTCGTTCGCGCCTTGAGCGAAGGAGGCTTTCTCGGTTGCCTGATCCCCGAAGAGCATGGCGGATCGGGCCTGTCGCTGCGGGCGGCCACGGTCATTCTTGAGACCATCCATCGTTCGGGGTGCAACGCCGCCGCGTGCCACGCACAAATGTACATCATGGGAACATTGTTGCGCCATGGCAGTCCCCAACAGAAGGCTGCCTATCTGCCGGGTATCGCTTCCGGCGAGATCCGCCTCCAGGCTTTTGGGGTCACGGAACCGACCTCGGGCACCGATACGAGTTCGCTGAAGACCAGGGCCTTGCGCAAGGGGGACCGATGGATCGTCAATGGCCAGAAGGTCTGGACCAGCCGAGCACTACAGTCCGACCTGATGCTGCTGCTCGCCCGCACAACACCGATCGAGGATGTGAAAAGACGCAGCGATGGCCTGTCGATCTTCCTCGTCGACCTGCGTCAGGTGTTGGGCAAGGGGCTCGATATCCGTCCTATCGATGCCATGATCAATCACAATACCAACGAAATCTTCATGAGCGACATGGAACTGCCCGTTGATGCGCTGGTGGGCGAGGAGGGGCGAGGCTTCCGGTACATTCTCGATGGCATGAACGCGGAACGCATCCTGATCGCGTCCGAATGCATCGGCGATGCCCGCTGGTTCCTCGACCGGGCCACGGCCTATGCCAATGAGCGGCAGATCTTCGGCCGGCCCATCGGCCAGAATCAGGGCATCCAGTTTCCGCTTGCCCGTGCTCATGCTGAAACGGAGGCTGCCGATCTCATGGTGCGCAAGGCTGCCGGCCTGTTCGATGCGGGCGAGGCTCCCGGTGCGGAGGCCAACATGGCCAAGCTGCTCGCCTCAGAGGCATCCTGGCACGCTGGCGAAGCAGCGATGCAGACCCATGGCGGCTTTGCCTTCGCCAGCGAATACGCCATCGAGCGCAAATGGCGTGAGACCCGCCTCTATCAGATAGCTCCAATTTCCACCAATCTGATCCTGGCGTTCATTGCCCATCAGGTGCTTGGCCTACCCAAGAGTTATTGATCCGGATCGGCACGTTCTCGTTCGGGTTGGAGGGTCTATGAGACCTGCTGTTGCCGAAATCTCGCTTGCGGCGCTGACGTATAATCTGGCGCAGGCGCGCAGGCTGGCTGATGGTGCCGAAGTCACGGCCGTGGTCAAGGCCAATGGCTACGGTCATGGTGCCGTACGCATACTGCCCGCCCTTGCGGATGCGCCGAGGCTGGCCGTGGCTGCCATCGAGGAGGCGATAGTCTTGCGTGAGGCCGGTGCAAGGCAGCCCATTGTGTTGCTTGAAGGTGTATTCGAGGAAAGCGAGCTGAATCTGTGCGCGGATCACGATTTCGTGATTGTGGTGCATGAGCCGGGACAGGTCGCCATGCTCGAACGCGCCCGACTGAGGCGGCCATTGGCGGTGGCGCTCAAGCTCGACAGCGGCATGGGACGGCTCGGCTTTCGGCGATCGGACTATGCGGGAGCCTATCAGCGGTTGCGAGCCTGCAATCAGGTGAGTGCCATCGAACTCATGAGTCATCTCGCCTCGGCTGACGACCTTTCCTCAGGCGATACGGAAGAACAGCTTGAAGTATCCGAACGGGCGTTCGCCGGCTTGCCGGGCCGGCGGTCGATAGCCAACTCTGCGGGACTCATCGGCTGGTCGGCCGCGCATGGCGATATCGTCCGGCCGGGAATCATGCTCTATGGTGTCACTCCCATGGATGGGCGTACTGGCATCGGCGACGGTCTGCAGCCTGTCATGACTCTCAGGACAGCACTCATTGCTGTGAAAACCGTTGGACCCGGTGATCGGGTGGGTTACGCCGGTACGTGGGAGGCGGTGTCGTATCACCGCATCGGCATTGCCGCCATAGGTTATGGCGACGGCTATCCCCGTCATGCCGGAACAGGGACGCCCGTACTGGTCGATGGCCGCCGCAGCCGCATTGTCGGGCGGGTGTCGATGGACATGATTGCCATTGACCTCGACGGCTTCGGCGACGAGGTGCGGGTGGGTACGCCCGTGACCTTGTGGGGGGAGGGGTTGCCTGTCGAGGAAGTGGCGGATGCCGCCGGTACAATAGGTTATGAGCTCTTGTGCGGGGTCACCGCTCGGGTTCGCTTTCGCACGCTCGCTTGATACGGACGCCCTTTTGCCCGATATGATGGGCTCCAGTTATCTGCCCGAGGATATCGAGCATGAACGAGCGCAAGACAGTTTTCATTACCGGCGCGTCGCGTGGTATCGGCCATTCGACGGCTCAGCATTTCGTCAGCAAGGGTTGGCGGGCGATTACCTGCTCCCGTGAGGGCGTGCCACCGCAATGCCCGCGCAACGAGCGCCATGCGCATATCACCATCGACCTTTCGCAGACAGGTGCCCTCGATGAGGCCATGCGTGAGCTCGATGCGATTCTCGACGGTGGCGAATTGCATGCTCTGGTCAACAATGCGGGATTTTCGCCCAAGGCAGAAGATGGCTCGCGTCTGGGCTGTCTCGACGGAGATCTTTCCATCTGGCAGAAGACCTTCGCCATCAATTTCATCGCTCCCGTGTTCTTCAGTCGTGCCGCCGCACCGTTATTGGCCAGGACGGGGGGAGCCATCGTCAATATCACCTCGATAGCCGGGAGCAGGGTTCATCCGTTCGCCGGCTCGGCCTACAGCACCTCGAAGGCCGCGTTGACGGCGCTCACGCGCGAACTCGCCGCCGATCTGGCGCATATGGGCATTCGCGTGAATGCCGTGTGTCCGGGGGAAATCAACACCGCGATCCTGTCGCCGGGGACCGAAAAGCTTGTCGAGCGCATCCCGCTCAAGCGGCTGGGATCGCCGGAGGAGGTCGCCGCTGCCATCCTCTACCTGTGCAGTGACGAATCTTCCTATATCACCGGTGCGGAAATCCCGGTCAATGGCGGACAGGACGTCTACTGACCCGCGTTCCGGCGATCAGTACAGGAGCCATGAAAACAAGAGTCCGGCCGTGGCAATCCAGATGACGACGATGACGGCGGCAGCGAGCCGGGCTGTCGGCCCGGTCCCGGTTGGAACAACAGCTGCGCGGTGCTCGGCCATGACTTCCGGTGGAATGAGCCTGATGGCCAGCACGATCCCGAGGGGGACGATCACCAGATCGTCCAGATAGCCCAGGACTGGTATGAAATCGGGGATCAGGTCGATCGGACTCAGGGCATAGGCCGCGGTCGCAGCGGCAAGCCATCGTGCATACCACGGAGTTCGCGGGTCGCGTGCAGCTCGCCAAAGCGCCGTCACGTCGCGCCTGATACCTCTCGACCAGTCCGTGACATGAGATATCTGCATGATTCTCCGGCTTCTGGTTCAACCATGTCGACAGGCATTCTCCTGCCGGAACCATCCGGCGGCAATGGCAAGCCTTGGCATGCGAGGACGTCAAGTCTAATCGTTATGAGAAATGAAGAGGAGGGACGTCGTGGAGGCAGCATTCGATTATGTCATCGTGGGAGCCGGAACGGCCGGCTGTGCGCTGGCGAACCGTCTTTCCGCCGATTCCTCGAAGCGCGTGCTCCTGCTTGAAGCTGGAGGACACGATACCTATCCGTGGATTCATGTGCCGATCGGCTATCTCTACACCCAGAACAATCCGCGGACCGACTGGTGCTTCAGGACCGACAGCGACCCTGGCCTCAATGGGCGGGCGCTGAACTATCCGCGCGGCCGTGTGCTGGGAGGCTGTTCCTCTATCAACGGCATGATCTACATGCGGGGGCAGGCTCGCGACTATGACCGGTGGCGACAGATGGGCAATCCCGGCTGGTCATGGGACGATGTCCTGCCGCTTTTCAGGCATTCGGAGAACTTCTTCGCCGGTGCCGATGAACTGCATGGTGATGACGGAGAGTGGCGGGTCGAGGAGCCGCGCCTGCATTGGGATATCCTCGACACATTCCGCAAGGCGGCGGCCGAGACGGGCATCCCCCCGACGGACGATTTCAATCGCGGCAACAATGACGGCTGTGGATATTTCCACGTCAATCAGAAGCGCGGCGTACGCTGGACGTCGGCCAAAGCCTTCCTGCGTCCGATACGGGGACGATCAAACCTTGTCATCGTCACCCATGCGCAGACCACTCGTCTTCTCCTCGAAGGCAGGCGCTGCGTCGGTGTCGCTTATGAGGAACACGGCATTCCCAAGGAGATTCGCGCAGGCCGGGAGGTAATCCTCTGCTCGGGAGCGATCGGTTCGCCACAATTGCTGCAGGTCTCGGGCATTGGTCCGGGCGCGCTTCTGCAACGGCACGGCATCGCCGTGACGCATGAGCTGGACGGTGTCGGCGAGAATCTTCAAGACCACCTCCAGCTCCGGCTCATCTTCAAGGTCGAGGGAGCGGTGACCCTCAACGAGCTGGCGCAGACATGGTGGCAAAAGGGACTGATGGGGCTCGACTGGCTGTTGTTCAGGCGCGGGCCGCTGACGATGGCGCCATCGCAGCTCGGCGCTTTTGCAAGGTCCGATGACAGCTTCGATACGCCCAACCTGCAATATCACATCCAGCCGCTGTCCTTGGACAAGTTCGGCGATCCGCTGCACGATTTTCCGGCGATTACCGCTTCGGTGTGCAATTTGCGGCCAACCAGCCGCGGCCATGTGCATATCCGCGATGCCGATCCGAAGAGCGCCCCGTCGATCCGACCGAACTATCTTTCGACCGCAGACGACAGGCGGGTGGCGGCCGATGCCATCCGCCTTACCCGGCGGATCATGCAGGCTCCCGCCTTCGAGCGCTTCGGGCCTGACGAACTCAAGCCCGGTGCCGGATTGACCACCGACGAGGAACTGGCGAAGGCGGCCGGCGACATCGGCACCACCATCTTCCATCCGGTGAGTACCTGCAAGATGGGCCCTGTCGGAGACTCGCGTGCCGTGGTCGATCCGCGGTTGCGGGTTCATGGCATGAGCGGCCTGCGGATCGTCGATGCATCGATCATGCCGACCATCACGTCGGGCAATACCAACAGTCCAACCCTGATGATTGCCGAAAAAGCGGCACTGATGGTCGCAGAAGACAATCGTTGATATCTTCCTGGACTATTCTTGCCGGGGTGGGCCGCGTCGTGAATGCCGGCAGGGCGACGAATTCATTTCGTTGTTCATAAACGCCTTCTTCACGATTGCCATGTAGAATATGGTGCGAAGGTGGGAATACCCACTGGCTCGCCGGGAATGAAAGGGCCGGAATGTGGCAGAGGCCTTGAAACGGGCAGATCTGTTTCGGCAGCTGAAACTGTCGCTTATCGCCGTCGTGATCTATGCGATCATCCGGCTTTCGTTTGCCGTCGGCTTTGCCAATCTCGACGTCGTGGCGATCTGGCCCGCGGCAGGCATCGCATTCTGGGCCATCCTCTATTTCGGCTGGCATGCGCTTCCGGCCATCTGGCTGGGCGATCTCGCCTATGGCTATTTCCATCTGGACTTCGGTCTGCACTTCATTCTGATCAGCACCGGTAACACGCTGGCCACGTGGGCTTCCGCCCGCATCTACCAGAAACTGCGACCGGCGGCACTCCAGTTGCGCCACCCCGCGGATGTCGCGGCCTTCGTTCTGGCGGCGACCGGACTCAGCCTGATTGCCATGGTCGTCGGTACGGCCGTGGTAACCTTGCGTTTCAACCTGTCTTTCGACCTCACCCAGCAAATCGCCTGGCGCTGGTTCTTTTCCGATCTGACCGGTGTCATCCTGCTGGCACCGCCGCTGATGGCCATTTCCAACTGGTTCGTGACCCGCTCCCGACCAATCTCGCTCCTGCAGCCGGCATCGATCACCGCTCTTGCCATCTGTGCACTGGTGCTCCTGTCCCTCACGCCATTGCCGGAGGTGCTGGGACATTATCCGGTGATGTTGCTGACCATGCCGCTCATCATCTGGTTGGCCCTGCGCAAGAGCACGGTCCAGTTCACCGTGTTTCTGGTGATCACCATAACCGCGGCCCTCGTCATTACCCTGCATGGCGTGGGCGATGTCACCGAACAGGCTTTCCTCGCGGTTCAGGCCTACAGCGTCATCATTGCCTGTACAGCGCTGGTTCTGCATTCGGTTGAGCGCGGGCGGATCGAGGCGATGCGCGAACTCGATATCGAACGCCGGTCGCTGGAGGATCGTGTGGCCGAGCGAACCGCAGAGCTCGGACTCAGGCTGACGGCTGCCGAAGCCGAGACACTGAAGATGGAACGGCTGGCACTGACCGATGAACTGACAGGCTTGCTCAATCGCCGGGGCTTCCAGGAAAGGGCGCGACAGGAAAGCCAGCGTGCCATTCGCTATGGTTATCCGGTGACTGTGATCATGGTCGATCTCGATCATTTCAAGGATGTCAACGATACCTATGGACATGCCGCTGGCGATCAGGTGCTCAAGACACTGGCCGCCATCATCACGGACCTTCTGCGTGACGGCATCGATCAGGTTGGCCGGATGGGAGGTGAGGAACTGGCGGTCCTGCTGCCGCACACCTCGAGCCGCAGTGCTGTCATTGTCGCCGAACGGCTTCGGGCGCGGGTCGAGGCGGCCGACTGGAAGGTCGCTGCGGCACCCCGGCTGCGGGTGACCGCGAGTTTCGGTGTGGCATCCTGGAATTTTGCTGCCGGCGATCACGAAACGGGCCTCGAACAGGCCGACAAGGCCCTCTACGAAGCCAAGAAATCCGGTCGCAATCGCGTCGTCATCAGCAGATCTCTTGCCAGCACCTCATAATTCCCAATGTCGAGGAGGCTCTGGTGACGCAAGTCCCTCGAACGGGGCATTCCGCCACTTGTCACGCTTCCACCGGGCGAGTGAGCCAACTTCCGTCGGCGATACCGCTGGTTTCGTTTGGCAGGCCCGTTTCAGTCGAGAGCCAGCACGATGAACTTGAGATAGGCCGTTTCGGGAAGGCCCGGGTGAATGGGGTGGTCAGGGGAAGCGCCGGAAGCGAAGATCTGGCGCCCGCCGCGTCCGGCTGCCTTGACGCCGCTGCGGATCTCTTCGGCGAAGGCGGTCATAGAGACGTTATGCGAGCAACAGCCCACTGCAAGGAACCCCGGCTCGCGCACCAGTGTAGCCGACATGCGGGCAAGCTTGCGATAGCCCTTGAGACCGGTGGCAAGATCCTTCTTCGAACGGACGAAGGGTGGCGGGTCGGCAATGACGATGTCGAATCGCCGTTTGGCCTCGATCAGTGCCGCCGCTTCGTGAAATACGTCGTTCTGCGACGTTTCCAGCCGTTCCCCGCTACCTTGCAGGGCCGCGCTCGCGCGCGCCATCGTCAGGGCCTGCTCCGACCGGTCGACCAGCAGGGCCGATGCGGCGCCGCCATCGAGCGCGTTCAGGCCGAAGCCCCCCGAATAGCTGTAGAGATCAAGGACATCCGCGCCGTGGGCCATGCGGCGGATGAATGCCCGGTTCTCACGCTGGTCGAAATACCAGCCGGTTTTCTGTCCATCGGCCAGCGGAACCTCGAATGGCAGGCCGTTTTCCTTGATACGCGTCACCGCTCCGGCCGTGCCTGACATTATTGCCTGCTCCAGCGGCAGACCTTCAAGCTCGCGTATGGGTGCGTCGTTGCGGGCGAGGATGGCGGCGGGAGCAATCAGCCCTTCCAGCACTTCACAGATAAGGCCGGCCTGGGACTGCATGCCGGCGGTGTTGAACTGTGCCACGAGTACGTTGTTGTAACGGTCCACGACCAGTCCCGGTAGGCCGTCGCCCTCGGCATGGACAAGGCGGTAGCAGCGGCGGTCGTAAAAGCGTTCGCGCAGCTTCAGCGCCCGCTCGAAGCGGTGGCGGAAGAAGGCCGCATCGATGGTGGCGTCCTTGTTACGCGTCAGCATGCGTGCGGCGATGAGGGTATGCGGGTTAAAATGGGCCACACCCATGACCTTGCCATTTTCCGACATCGGTCTGACGATCGAGCCGGGTTCGAGTGCCTTGGCTGCCGCATCCATGACGAGTTCGTTGGAATACAGCCAAGGGCTGCCGGCACGAAAACGTTTGTCGCGGCCCGGTTGAATCCGTACCGTGGGATAAGTCATAGCGTGTCCTTCGCAAAGCTGCAGGTTGCATCATCGCCAGCGAGCGGTAGGCTTGCAGCGATGAGCCTGAAAAGGGGGAGTGAGATCGATGATCCGATTGTGCACCTTTTGCCTCGCCACGACGTTCCTTGCAACGACGGCATGGGCCCAGTCGACGGCGCCGGCCCAGCCCGAGAATACGGTGTCCGTCGACCACAAGGAAGCCGTGACCACCAGCCATTACATGGTGGCGGCAGCCAATCCGCACGCGGCCGAGGTGGGGCGTGAGGTGCTGGCAGCCGGCGGCAATGCCGTCGATGCCATGGTCGCCGTGCAGTTCATGCTCAACCTGGTCGAGCCGCAGAGCTCCGGCATCGGCGGCGGAGCGTTCATGGTTTACTGGGACGGTGAAAAGGACGCGCTGACCACCTATGACGGCCGCGAGAAAGCGCCGATGGCTGCCGACGGGACCTACTTTCTCAAGGAAGATGGCCAGCCCATGAACTGGTGGGATGCGGTCATCGGCGGCCGTTCGGTGGGTGTGCCCGGCACGCTCAAACTGCTTGAGAAGGTGCACGCGGCGCATGGAAGCATTCCCTGGGCGGTTCTCCTCCAGCCGGCCATCGACCTTGCCGAGGAGGGATTCGAGATTTCGCCTCGCCTGGCGGCATCCATCGCCGAGGCGCAGGAGCGTTCGCTCGACAAGTTTCCCGCGACCAAGGCATATTTCTTCAACGAGGATGGCACCCCGAAGGCGGCAGGCACCATCCTGAAGAATCCGGAGTTCGCCGCCACCTTGCGGCTGCTGCAGAATGAGGGCAGCGAGCCATTCTACCATGGCCAGATCGCACAGGACATCGCGGCCGCCGTGCAGGCCACGGAAGACAATCCCGGCATCATGACCACCGACGACCTTGCGGCCTACGAGGCCATCGAACGCGAGCCAGTCTGTGCCGGTTATCGTGAATATGACATCTGCGGAATGGGTCCGCCCACCTCGGGCGGTCTTACCGTTGGTCAGATTCTGGGCATTCTCGAACCCTTCAACATGGGGGCCATGGGCTACGGGCCGGTGTCCGTGCACCTCTATCTGGAGGCAGCCAAGCTCGCCTATGCTGATCGTGGGCAGTACATGGCCGATTCCGATTATGTGAAGATGCCCACGCAGGGGTTGCTCGACCATGGTTATCTGATGCAGCGGGCCACCCTCATCGATGTCGACAAGGCGATGCCAAAGGCCGAGCCGGGTACTCCACCTTGGAAGGATGCCTCGTTGTGGTCGCCTGATCTGCAGGTCGAACGCCCTGGCACGTCACATTTCGCCATCGTCGATGCCAAGGGCAATGGCGTATCGATGACCACCACCATCGAGACCGGTTTCGGCAGCCGTATCATGACCCACGGCTTCCTGCTCAATAACGAGCTCACCGACTTCTCGTTCGAGCCCGAGGTTGATGGCAAGCCGGTGGCCAATCGTGTCGAGGGCGGCAAGCGGCCACGCAGCTCGATGTCGCCCACCATCGTGCTCAGGGACGGCAAGCCTGTGCTGCTGGTGGGATCGCCGGGCGGCAGCCGCATCATCAACTACGTCGCTTCGACGCTGGTTGGCGTTCTCGACTGGGGCATGGATATCCAGTCGGCCATTTCCATGGGGCATTTCGTCAACCGTAACGGTCCGACCGAGCTCGAGGCGGGCACGGACGCCGAAATGCTGCAGGATGCTCTTGTTACCCATGGTCATGAGATCAAGATCAGCGATCTCAATTCTGGCCTGCACGGCATCGAGATCCTTGGGGATGGGCTCCTGCGCGGGGGCGCCGATCCGAGGCGCGAGGGGATCGCCGTCGGCGACTGAGCGGCGGTGACTGCGTGTGTCGGGGGAACTCACGGCAATTTCACACCCATGGATCCTGAAGCGTGTCAGCATCATGACCGTGGGGTGAAGAATTACGGCGGGAGAGCCTCCTTGATCCCGCCCCCAGGTTCTGCGGACCATGCCTGCGAGAGGAAGCCTGCCGTGACCTGACCGGGTTTCCCCATTTGCCTTCCACAGCGGTGATTGTCTGAGACCGTAGTGGCCTTGAGGATCCGGCAGGGTAGAATTTCCTGCTCTCGTCGGGTCCTTTTTTTGCGTTGGCTGCATGGCATGCCTTTACATGAACTAGGCATCACGACCGATATTTTCGTGTCGAGGCAAGATGGTCGGGGATGTAGCAGATATCTTGAGTTCCGAGAGCATGCGTCGGGGCAGCACAAGTGTTTTGCGGAAGGCCGACGCGCTGCCGTGATGCGGGGCGAAGCGATCTGGTCCTGTCTGTGTTGCAGACAACCATGAACCCCGATCGGAGAGGCCCTCGGTTCCACGTCGATCCACAATTCGGGAGTCCAAGGTGACAGACTCCCGAAAGGCACGATCTGTATGGAGAAATATAGTCAGAAGTTGAGCGATATGTCGCGATGATGTGACATGCAGGCGGCGACTTCTTTGGCCTGATCTTCCCCCAGACGTGATTGTTGCCGTAACCCGAATGTGTCGCGGATGGCCAGATCATAGCCGTCAAGCGCAGCCCCGACGGATGCCGCCGCCGCGGTTCGCCATTGTGCCTCGGCAGCCTGCGCCTCCAATGACTGGTCGAGCAATCCAAGCGCTTCCTCACGCATTTCAGGACCGCTCTTGAGAGCGCGGCGCGCCTTCGACAGAGGCGAGCGGATCGGTCCGACGTCGTTGAGCGCACCCAAGGTATCCTCGGCCTTGCCGATGGCCTCCTGGGCAGCGGTGATATCGCCGCTTTCGACGATCGGGCGCAACGCCTCGATGTCACCTCGCACGGCAGTGATCTGCTCGGCCTGGGAGAGCAGCAGCCTGACTTCCGCAATACCCGAATAGGCATCATCCACCGCCCTGCGATATTGACCACGAGCACGGTTCTCGGTGCCGACAATCTTCAGGTAGGCCTTGTGCTTGTCAGGCCATTCGGTGGGGATCTGCGATACAATCGCTGCGTGTTCATTCTCCAGTGCGACAATGCGTTCCTTCATTCGCGTCGCTGCTGCGCTCTCGTCGCTGCTGTTGGCCGCGATAAGGGTGCTCTCGCGTTTCAAATCGTCGAGCTCGGTCTCGATCTGGCGAGCCAGCCGCTGGATATCGCTCACATGCTGGTGCATCGGGCGGTATTCGACGGCAAAGGCTTCGGCTTCGGCAACGGCCGTCTCGACATCCTTGACCCTGTCGAATACCGAACGGGCACTTTCGATGCCCTTTTCCACCGATTCACGCGCATCGTCGGACAGGGTCGAAAGGTCAATGCCTGCCATGTCGTCAATGGCCTTGCGCAATCGATCCTCATCCTTGGCGTAGATTGCGAATACCATCTCCTCGATGCAAGGTTGCAGCCTTGGATTGATGGGAGGCGGAGCCGTTTGCGAGGTGAGGGAAACCCGTGTCGGGAGATAGTTGACCAGCGATGGGTAGTAGCCGGCGATGGCAAGTGCCAGGAGTTGCAGGGCAATGAACGGCACGACACCCTTGTAAATATCGGTCGTCAGAACCGAGGGCGGCGCCACGCCGCGAAGGTAGAACAGGGCAAAGCCGAAGGGTGGTGTGAGGAAGGAGGTCTGGATGTTGAGACCGATCATCACGCCAAGCCACACCGCAGTCACGTTGGCGGCCGGGTCGGACAGGAGAATCGGTGTCACGATCGGCACGACCACCACGGCAATCTCAATGAAGTCCAGAAAGAATCCCAAAAAGAAGATAACCGACATGACGATGATGAACTGGCTCCAGAACCCGCCCGGCAGTGTCTCCAGAAAGTGCCGGACCAGATCCTCGCCGCCAAACGCGCGGAACGACGCGGTAAGCATCGCCGCACCAAGCAGGATGATGAAAACCAGCGATGTGGTCTTGGCCGTTTCGAGCATCACCGCTTGGAGGGTGTTGTCGATGCGCATGACCCGGATCCCGCTCCACAGCAGCGAGAGCGCCAATGTGCCGACGGCGCCGGCGGCCAGCATGATGCCGAAAGCGTCGGCCTCGGTCTTGATGTTCTTGATGTTGGTGTCGTGGGTGGAAACGACATAGGTGATGACGACGAGCGAGATTATGGCAATGATCGCAGGCACATATTGCCCACGTTTACCTTCCGTCAGCCTGTACCCCGCCATGATCAGTGCACCGGCCGCACCTATCGCGCCGGCCTGGTTGACCGTGGCAACACCCATGAGGATAGAGCCGAGAACGAGGAAGATCAGTGCCAGCGGCGGAATCAGCGTGATCGCCACCTTGAACCAGAAATCGCCGTCGAAACGTCCTTCCTGGTGAACAGCGGGCGCTACCCTGGGGCGAAGTTGCGCATACACCAGGATATAGATCATGTAGAGCGCCACCAGCACGAGACCGGGAACCAGTGCGCCCAGGAACATTTCTCCGGCACTGGTCGATGCCACATCGAATTCCGATGGCATCGAGAGTTCGCCCGTGCTGACCTTGTAGAGTGCCTTTCGCGCCGTGCTCGCCTGGTCGACGGCACTGGAAAGCTGGTCGGCGAGGATGATGAGCACGATGGAAGGCGGAATGATCTGCCCCAGTGTTCCCGATGCGGCAATCGTGCCGGTGGCCAGACTCTTGGAATAGTTGTTGCGCAACATCGCCGGTAGCGAGATCAGGCCCATGGCCACGACCGTGGCGCCGACGATCCCGGTGGTGGCGGCCAGCAACGCGCCAACGAACACGACCGAAATGCCAAGACCGCCACGGATCGGGCCGAACAGCTGAGCCATTGTCACGAGCAGGTCCTCGGCGATCTTCGATCTTTGCAGCATGATGCCCATGAAGATGAACAGCGGGATCGCGATCAGCGTGTCACGTTCGACCTCCCAGTATACGCCGCGCAGGTTGGTGACGCCGGCACTAAGCCACTCGCCGGGGCCGCCATGGGCGAAATAGGCGTCGATATTGCCTTCGAACAGCCAGCCCGAGGCGGCAGCGGCCAACACGGTGACGATGGCGGAGCCGGGCAAGGCAAATGCCACGGGATAGCCCGAGCCAAGCGCGCTTGCCATCAGCAGGATCAAGAGAACCAGGAAGTATATTTCCATCGGGCATTTCCCTGAGGCGGCCGCGGGGCGGCACGTCGGTTGGGTATCGGGAGAATCAGTGGGCAGAGGATCCGGTGATTTCGCGTGCCCCCGGCTCGCCGCGCCAGTCGGCGACAGCCTCGAACATGTAGCTGACAAACTGGATCATCATCGTGATGGCGAAAATCGCGAGGAAGCCGGCCATCAAATATTTCACATACAATCCGAAGCCCGCCTGCGAGACTTCGAAATTGATCAGCGGACTGATGATGATGGATGCCTTGTTGCCCATGCCGACGATGAGGATCGTCCAGCAGAAGGTAACACCCAGCACGATCGAGCCGATCGCGTTCACCATGCCGCGCGTTGTGCCCTTCATGCCCGCATAGAGCACATCGACCCGGACATGGCCTTCGTCGATCAGGGTGTAGGCGCTGGCGAACAGGAACAGGGCTGCGTACCAGAACCTGACCAGATCGCCCATGAAGGCTTGTTCGTAGGAGAAGATGAAGCGGGCCAGCACGATCAGCAATTCAGCGAGCACCACCAGCAGTGCGAGCCAGGTGAATCCAAGCGTGCGGGTAAATGTGGCGAACACCAGACCCAGGGCGATCAAGGGCAGGTGAACCACCGGGCCACGGTATTGCGCACGGCCGAGCTCGGTCGTCAGCGCCGCGCCGGCATAGTGTTCCAGCATGCCCTCGACCCGCAGGAAGGAAATCGCCGCATCGACAATGCCCACGAACAGAACCGACCAGAAGGCGGCTCGCACGAGCCAGGCATTGAAACGGGTGATCCTCTGCGCATCAATGCGCAGAGGCAGATCGCTGCTCTTGAGCACATAGGAAATCACCAGGGCGGCAGTCACGCCGTACAAGGCGATCTGCAACCATGGGAATGCTCCTCCAGCTCCACGAAGGACTGCAGCCGCACCCGGCCACCCGCGCACGTAGGTAAGGTAGCCGTTGATAAGGAAGGCTGCGAGCGTGCCAAGTATCAACCAGCCGAACAGACGCACGGCCACTGCAGGCCGGCTTCCATCCGAGAGGTGCTGCCGGTCGATCAATTCCGAACTCATGGCATTCATGAAGCTGCCTCCCTGCTTCGATTGGTTCCCGCGTGCCCCGTTTTTCCGGGTACCGCCGGCTCATGCCGGTCTGGCCTTGCGGGTTTTCCCTGATCTTCGCCTCCGGCAGGGAGCAACGGCCGGTTTGAAACCGACCGACCGCAGCTTCCCCGGTATCGTCTCGGGCAGGCTAGCCCTTGATACCCAGCACGCGATTGCGCTGGCGCGAGAATGCAATCTCGGCGATGGCCTCCCATGCGCCGATTTCGCGCAGGTTTCTCTGGAAGGAATCATCGACGCGGGCAGCAAGATCGCTGTGCTCGCGTGTCTCGGCGAATACTTCGGCGGAAGCTTCGCCAAAACTGTCATAGATCTCGTCAGAGAACTGGCGCAGTTCGACGCCATGTTCCTCGACCAGTTTCTTCAGATATTCACCGTTGAAGCCCATGGTTTCTTCAAACTGGGCTGCGAGTTCCTCATTGGCTGCCGCCGTGAGGATCGCTTTCTCGTGGTCGGTGAGGCTCTCCCAGAATGCCTTGTTCATGCCGAGCGACAGGCCGCCGCCAGGCTCGTGCATGCCGGGATAATAGTAGTACTTGGCGGCCTCATACAGTTTGAGGAAGTAATCATTGTACGGACCGACCCATTCGGTGGCGTCAATGGCACCCGATACGAGATTTTCGTAGATCTGGCCGCCCGGAAGGGAAACCGGCGATGCCCCCAGCTTGGCCATGACGTCACCGCCGAGGCCGGGAATGCGCATCTTGAGGCCCTTGAGGTCGTCCGCGGTTTCGACTTCCTTGTTGAACCAACCGCCCATCTGGGTACCTGTCGCGCCGCAGGGCAGGCATTTCAAGCCGAATTCGTCACCAAGCTCATCCCACAGCTCCTGACCGCCGCGGAACTTGATCCAGGCATTCCATTCCGGAGTAGTCATGCCGAACGGCACGGAAGTGAAATACGCCCACGCGGGATGTTTGCCTTTCCAGTAATAGTCAGCGCCGATATAGGCCTGCGCATTGCCTGACGCGACCTCGTCGAAGCTGTCGAACGCGCCGACGCGCTCGCCGGCGGCAAAATACTCGGTGGTGATCGCTCCCTCGGTCAGTTCGGTGATCCTGGCAGCAAGCCGCTGGGCGCTCAGTCCGAGACCGGGAAAGTCCCGACCCCAGGTCGAGACGATGACCATCGTCTTGCGCCCCTGGGCAATGGCCGGCTTGGGAAAGCTCGATGAAGCAGCCGCCGCTGCACCGATGGCTGCGCCGCCTATCGCGGTGCTACGGACGAAATCACGTCTTTTCATGATTTTAACCTCCGATCTTTGTCGTGTTTGATCTTTTGGGTCCCGCGGCAATCAAACAACACCCGGTCCCGTTTGCAAGCTCGCGAATGAACACGAACACGACCTGAATAAGGTTCAAGCCGCTACGCCAAGGCGTGCCAGAGTCATAAGGCGACCATCAGTCGCGCACAAGCCGGTGGCACCGTATGAGCTGACGCAGGGAAGGAGAGACGATGACTGACATGCCATCGGTATGAAATTCCACCGATCACGCTCTCGCCAGTTTTCGTTTTTGGCGATAATGTCCGGGCCGGTCCAGATAACAGCACGAGAGGCCGATGGCCGGTAAGATCGAGGGAAAACGCCGCTTCGACAAACGAGGCAGCGCCATGTTCGCGCGGGCAGCCATGCTCGGCGAGCCCCATGTCATTATTGAAGAGACCGGCACATCGCCTGTGGTGAAAGGGGCAATTGTCGTCCTGTGCCTGTTGGTTGCCATTCTTTCGGCCGTACTCGGATATGGCTATTTCGAGTACGAGCGTGGCACGGCCCGGCAGCAGCAACTGACGATGGAACTGCAAGCCCGCCGTGAAGACGCGCCAAGTCCGGAGCTTGATGCCGCCCGCGCAGAGGTCGCACGGTTGCAGGCGGTGATCGACAGCAATGCGGCGGCCGGGGATGCGGCGGCGGAATCGGCGAATGGCAATGCCGCGGCGTTGAGCAGCGAGCTTGCGGCCGCTCAGGCCCAGCTTGAGCAGTTGCGAAGCGAACATGCCAGCGAACTTGCTCTCCGGCAGGCAGCCGAGGCACGGGCAAAGGCGCTCGAAAGCGAGCTCTCGCTGCCGCAGGGCGAAAGTGTGGCCGGAGATGGCGACGGGGATCTGTCCGCCGAACTTGAAGCAGCACGGCTCGAATTGCGTCTTGCGGCCAGCGAACGCGATGCTGCCCGCCAGCAGGTGGACAAGCTGCTGGGCCGTGTCTCCGAACTGGAAGCTGTCGTTGTCAAGGCTCCCGCTCCAGCGCAGGAAAGCACCGATGAAAATGCGGCCGACAGTGCCGAGGTCGCCCGCTTGCAGGCGATCGTCACGGATCTCGAAAGCCAGATCGACGAAGGGATCGCTTCCGTCAGCGGCAATGACGTTGCCCTCAAGATGGCGGAACTGCGACGTCAGTTGCAGGCGCAGACCATCGAGCTCGCTGCCCGCGATCGCGAACTCGATGCTTCTCGGAGTGATATCGCCGATCTGACGAAACAACTCGCCGGGAACCAGGCGAACGCCGATGAGTTGCAGGCTGCCCGGCAGAAGCTGGAAGAGGCCGACACGGCGGTAAAGGATGCGGAAGCCCGGCGTCAGGCCCTCGAAAACCAGGTCGCCGAGACACGCTCCGAACTTGATGGTGTCAAGGCGCAGATGCTTGAGCTTGGTGGTGATGGCGAGAAGAAATTTGCCGCATTGCAGGCTGAGTTCGACAGTTACAAGCAGGCGGCAGAGGGTGAAAAGCAGCGTCTGATGAGCGAGCGCGATGCGGTCGAGCGTGGTCGTTCGGCTCTTGATCTCGAGCTGGTTGAGCAGAAGAACGCGCTGGCGGAGGCGCAGGGCAAGGTTTCCAGCCTCCAATCCGAGCTTGAGCAGGTGCAACAGAAGGGAAGCGAGTCGCTTTCGGCGACCCTGGCGCAGCTCGACGAACTGAAGTCGGGTGCGGAAGCTGAAAGGCAGTCGCTCGTACAGGAACGAGATTCGGCACTTTCCGAACGCGACAGGATGAAGGCCGAAGTCGACAGCTTGCGCGAGCAATCTTCCGCTGCCCGTGAGGCCGCTGCAGGCGATCTTGACCGTATCGAAAGGGCCCGGGCGGCTCTGGAAAGCGAAGTCGCTGACTTGCGCGTTCAAAATGATCAGCTTGCGAGCCAGAACGAGGAACTGAAGGCCGATTCGGCAAGCATGGGTGAGCAGGTGGCATCGCTTCGGCAATCGCTGGACGAACGCCAGTCGCAATTGGATGGGCAGCAGGCTGATTCGGCGACGCTGGCCGAACTGCGAAGTGAGGTCGAGCGGTTGCAGGCGGAAAATGCGCGACTTGGCGAAATGGCGTCAGCCAGTGATCGGTTGACGCAGGAAAATGCACAGCTTGCGAGCGAGAGGGACGATCTTGCGGCCCAGGTGGGCAGGCTGGGTGAACAGGTGGCTTCCCTGCAGGGGTCGCTGGAGGATCGCGATGCGCAGCAGGGTGAACGGGAGGCGACGGCGGCAGCCCTGGCGGCGCTGAAGAGCGAAAATGCTTCGCTGATGGAGGAAAGGCAGCGGCTTGACACGATGCTTGCGGGTTACGAGACCGCGCGCGAAGGGGACGTGGACCAGCTCCGGAGGCAGCTTGCCGAGCTGGAGGCGAATGCCTCTGAAGAAAGGGAGGTTGCGACCGGTCTGGACGCGAAGCTTGCGGCTGCGCTTGACCAGGTAAGGGCTCTGGAAGCCGACAAGGTGAAGTGGGAGAATGAACGTGTCGTGCTGGCCGCCGAACGCGATGCGTTCGCGGCCAAGATGGCGGAACAGTCTGGCGCAGCCGGTGACGCGACTTCCGTCGATTCCGAGGCACAGGTGGCGCTGCAGATGGCCGAGGAGCGTATCGGCAGCCTTCAGACCCGCCTCGACCAGATTACGGAAGAGCGCGACGCGGCGTTGGCAACCGGCCAGTCGGCGCTGGTCGCGGCAGAACGATCCTTCGCCAGCGAGCGCGAACGGTTGCAGGAGCGTATTGCCAACCTGGAAAAAGGTGCCAGTGGCGACGATACAGCAGGTGCTACGGCTCCGGAAACAGCTGAAAATGCGAACGGTGTCGTTGTCAGCAATGACCGCATTCTTGCTCTTACTCAGCAATTGACCGGTGCCAAAGCGCGCATTGCCGATCTCGAAGGGCAACTGGCCAATCTCCCGCCGGCGGCACCCGGGTCGATCAACGTGGCCAGTGAACTGCATGCGAGCCAAAATGAGAATGACGAATTGACCGATCGTGTGGATCAACTCCGGGACCGGATGAACAGTATTCAAAAACTTCTTTCCCGCTACACACCCAAGCCGCCGGAGCCCGCGCCGCGATGACCAGTCTCGCCGATATTGAAACTCCCTTCGTTGCTGTCGATCTCGACAGGGTGATGCGCAATATCGACCGCTGGCAGGGTTATCTGGATCGGCACGGGATTGGAAATCGTCCGCATATCAAGACCCACAAGCTGGTGTCGCTGGCGCGGTTGCAGCTGGAGAAGGGAGCGATGGGCATAGCCTGCCAGAAGCTCGGCGAAGCCGAAGTGATGGTTGAGGGATTGGCCGATCGTGGCCCGTTGGATCTGATGATACCCTATAATATCCTGGGAAATTCCAAGCTTCAGCGGGCGGCGGCCCTGTCGAAGCAGTGCCGGCTGACGCTGGCTTGTGACAACGAGGCGATGCTGCTGCCCATGGCCCAGGCCATGCAGGCAGCCGGTAGTGAGGTCGGCCTTGTCATCGAGTTCGACTCGGGGGCCGGACGCTGCGGCGTTGCGACGATTGAAGAAGCCCTCGCCCTGGCCAAACTGGCCGATAGCCTGCCGGCAATCCGCTTCGAGGGGCTCATGACCTATCCTCCGACCGGCGGTGCCGCGAAGGTGCGCGGGTTCTTTGAAGATGCGGCGGCAATGCTCGCCGAATCCGGTATCGAAACCCGTATCCGTTCCAACGGTGGTTCGCCCGACATGTGGAAGGCGCACGAGGTCACCAATGCCACCGAGCACCGGGCCGGCACCTACATCTATTTTGACCGCATGCAGGAAGCTGCCGGTTCGGCGACTTTCGAAGATTGTGCGCTGTCGGTACATGCGACGGTGGTGAGCCGCCATGGTGACCGAGCCTGCATCGATGCCGGCTCGAAATCGCTCACGAGCGATATGGGAGGTCTGGCGGGACATGGTCTCATCCGGGAATATCCCCTAGCTGTGATCAGACAGCTCAGCGAAGAGCACGGTCATGTCGATCTGTCCGCATCGTCGGACAAGCCCCGGATCGGTGAACGGATAACGATCATTCCGAACCATGTATGTCCGGTCTCCAATCTCTTTGACGAGGTGGTGCTGACCATGGGCGCCGAGGTCGTTGGGTCCCAGCGGGTCGATGCCCGCGGCCAAGTAACCTGATCAGGCCGGTAAGCTTTCCGGTACCCGCAATCGGGTATGGTGCCACTCGCGCAGCACGAGCACAACCTCTGCCAGATCAATTCCAACCGTCGTAACCTCCAGCCGGGATGGTTTCATTGGAAAACTGTAGTCATGTGGGTGAATCCGGTCAGCCGATGACTTTCCCGATATTCCGTTCTTGTCATTGCGGTAGAAAGAACTGGAAGGATGGAAGTGTTGGCGGCAGGGGCTTGCAGTTCCGACGTATCTTTTATGCGACGAATTGTAGTCGCTCTATCGATGGCTGCTTGTGCAAACGTCGTTCGCGTACCATCTGCATATCTGCAACGGTGACCGCTAGTCGGGTTGACCGGCAATATTTCGCAGCTGAAGAATGCAGGATTGCCTTGCCGGGTCGCTGCCCGGGATTATCCTTGATTTGGAAGCGTGCCGGAATGACAATGGCCTGCTTAGGTAGACGCAAGGTGCGTCAATGGAGCGTTTCCCATGTTTATCCAGACCGAACAGACCCCCAATCCCGCGACCCTGAAGTTTCTTCCGGGCAAGGATGTGATGGGCGAGGGCGTGGTCGATTTTGCCGATGAGTCGTCGGCCGCGGGGTCGCCGCTGGCGCGTCGTCTCTTTGCTGTCGATGGTGTGTCCGGCGTTCATCTCGGCCACGATTTCATCTCGGTAACCAAGTCCGAGATGGAAGATTGGTACCTTCTCAAGCCGGCAATCCTCGGTGCCATCATGGACCATTACATGTCCGGTGATCCGGTAATCGAGGACGGCGCGAACCTGCCGGAAGATGTGCAGATCGACGAGAATGATGAAACGGTGAAGCAGATCAAGGAACTGATCGATACCCGCGTACGTCCGGCCGTGGCCCAGGACGGTGGTGACATCGTCTTTCACGGTTTCGATCGCGGCGTCGTCTATCTGCACATGCGCGGAGCTTGCGCCGGGTGCCCGAGTTCGACCATCACGTTGAAGAACGGTATCGAGAATCTCCTGCGTTACTATGTTCCGGAGGTTGTCGAGGTTCGGTCGATCGGCTGAACGCCTGGTGCGTGTTCTCGCTTTCGACTGCTGCGGTGATGCGATGGCGGCCGGTGTCGGCGATGTCGACGGCGGGCAGGTGACGATGCTTGCCGAGGATTGTTCGGCATCGACGGCCCGTCATGCCGAACGTCTCGTTCCGATGATCGTCGACATGGTGAAGGCAGCGGGATGCGGGTTCGATGCCATCGACCTGCTCGCCGTGACATGCGGCCCCGGCAGTTTTACCGGCATCCGTACCTGCGTGGCCGCTGCGCGCGGCATTGCGCTCGCAGGGGGTATTCCCATCATGCCGATGACCACGCTTGAAGTCATGGCGGCGGGACGCGGCAGCGGCGGGGCGTTCAGGGTGATCATGGACGGCCGCCGCAACCGTCTGTTCGTGCAGGATTTCAGTGACCCGTTCACGGCGGAAGGCGAGGCCGCCAGTCTCGATCATGCGGCATTCGCCACCCTAAGGGGTACCGGATCGCAACGGCCCGTTCTGGGGTTCGGCGGGGAGCCGGCCATGATGGGCGCGTCGGCGATGATCCGGCTTGCGGCGGTGCGAATGGAGCGCGGGGCCGTGCCGATTGCCGGCACATCGCTGCTGCCTCTTTACCTGAATCCGCCGGATGCGCGAAAGTCGGCCGGTCAGTCCCTTCTGCATCGATCGGCGTGACCCATCCGATGTTGGCATCGCGCGATAATCCCTCAAGAGAACATCAGGATCTGTCGCGCGTTACCATCAAAGTTGCGGGGCCGTTCGATCTTGGCCGTATCTCGCGCCTGCACCGCGCCTGTTTCGCTGATGGCTGGAGCCGGTCGGATGTCGCGCATCTGCTCGCTCTGCCGGGCAGTTTCGGGTTGTTCGCACGGCTGAACCACTGCGGGTTTCCGGGGCTGGATAGCCTGCGCGGTGCCGGATTCTCGTTGTGCCGGGTCGTTCGTGACGAATGCGAGCTGCTGTCGATCGGCGTCATTCCTGCCAGTCGCCGGCAGGGTGTGGCCCGGGCCCTGCTGCAGGCGAGCATGGTTCACTGCCATATGGCCGGTGCTAAGAAAATGTTCCTTGAAGTGGCCATCGACAACCCGGAGGCCCAGGCGCTCTACGCCGAGCACGGCTTCGAAACGGTCGGAACACGGCCGAATTACTACCAGCGTGCGGATGGTACTCGTGCCCATGCCTACACGATGGAGGGAAGCCTGTTATTTCTCGACAACAACTGACAGCTGTCTTGCAGCGGAGAATTTTACTAAATCAGATTGTTCTTGACTTGAATGTATAGTCTGAACCTGCCTTCGCCGATATCGTCCTCGCCAAGGATCTCATGTCCGTGATCGCGCACTGCGCGAGGGACATTCCGTCGCGGTTCCTCGCCTTTCAACGTCACTGCGAGAATTTCACCACTCGTCATCTTCTCCAGTGCAAGCTTGGTCCGGACGAATGTCATCGGGCAGTTTTCTGTAGATATGTCGATTTCGAGGTCCGGTTTCATTTGGTCTAAAGCTCCATAGTCGATTGACTCGTGTATTTTTTAATGTTTTTGCAACGAAATTTGCCTTGAAGATACATGAAAAGATTATATGTTGACGCTCATCGCATCCCTTTACTCGCAATTTATGGAAAACAAAAGTCATGAGCGAGAAAATCAGCCAGAACGAGTTGCTCTCCCTTACAACCGAAATTGTCGCTTCGCACGTGTCGAACAATACCGTTCCAGTGAGCGACATACCGTATCTGATCAAGGCTGTCTTCAACAGTCTCGCGGGACAGGGGAGTGAGGATGAGCCGGAGCAGCCGGAGAAACTTGTCCCTGCAGTTTCGGTTCGCAAGTCCGTGCAGCCCGATTACATTATTTGTCTGGAAGACGGGAAGAAATTGAAGATGCTCAAGCGGCATCTGAAGACCCGCTACGACATGAGCCCGGACGAGTACCGCGCAAAGTGGAAGCTCCCGGATGATTATCCTATGGTTGCGCCGGCTTATGCCGAGCAGAGGTCGAGTCTGGCCAAGAAGATTGGCTTGGGCACCAAGCCTCGCGCACGTGGCCGTCGTAGCGCCGGGTGATCGGTGGCGTTGTTCGTTCGTCTCATGACCTAAACTAAAATAGGAGATCCCCCGGCTATGCCGGGGCGGCAGCCCGAGTTTGACGTTTCCGGCAGTCCATCGCCGGGTTTCTTTCGTTTGCCACCACGCATACGGAAGGAACGTCAGCGATGGACACGTATCAGAGCCTAAGTCACAGCGTTTGGGACTGCAAATATCATGTCGTCTTTATCCCGAAATGCCGACGCAAGACGCTGTATACAGGCCTGCGCCCACATCTCGGCGCGGTTTTTCGACAGCTAGCCAAACAAAAGGAGAGCAAGGTCATAGAAGGTCATCTGCTACCGGATCACGTCCACATGATGCTCGCCATTCCCCCCAAATATGCTGTCTCCAATGTCGTCGGCTTCATCAAAGGGAAGAGCGCCATTCACTTAGCCCGTGTTTATGGCGAACGCCGACGCAATTTCGTTGGCCAACATTTCTGGGCAAGAGGATATTTTGTCAGCACGGTCGGGCGAGACGAAACGGTCATCCGCGACTACATTCGCAATCAGGAGAAGGAAGATCGCCGGCTCGATCAACTCGCGCTGTTACCCTGAACATGCCGCCTTCAGGCGGCGAACAGATTGCGGCCGCGCAGCGCCGCAAACCGCCGCTTTGAGCGGCTCTCAACCAAAGCCCCCGGCTCTGCCGGGGGATATTTACTGAAGCCGGTTCCTCGAAGGAGCCGGCTTTGCAGGTTGTTCATGAAGTGGTAATGATGGTATTGTTTCATGACTCCCGCCTGTTTCGTCCTGGATTCGGATCGGGTGTCGGCGGAGCGTATGGAAGGCCGGGTGGTCGAATAGGCCATCGTGGCCATTGAGATCCCTGTTTTGAAGTCTGCAGACAGACATTTGGTACGGTAACAATCTTGACGCGCGATGTGAACTGCTTATGTGACGGCTGGCCTTTGAAGCAAGTCGGCGTCGCGCGTGTTTAGAAAACTTTTCATAAAGACTTATGGCTGTCAGATGAATGTCTACGATTCCGATCGTATGGCACGACTTCTGTCGCATCACGGTTACGCTCGGACCGAGTCGGTTCAGGATGCCGACCTTGTTCTGCTGAATACCTGTCACATTCGGGAAAAGGCGGCCGAGAAGGTCTATTCGGAGCTGGGCCGGTTACGCGCTATGCGGGATCGCAAGGCAGAAGGTGAGGGGCGGCAAACCCTGTTGGTCGTGGCTGGTTGCGTCGCGCAGGCCGAAGGCGATGCGATGATCGCACGCGCGCCGTTCGTCGATGTCGTGGTCGGACCTCAATCGTACCATCGGCTGCCGGAACTGCTCGCCCGCCGCGAGCGGTCGGCGAACGCGATCGTCGACACGGATTTTCCCGTGGAAAGCAAGTTCGACCTGTTGCCGGCGGGAGGTGTCGGGGACGACATCGGGGAACGTTCGGTTTCCGCTTTCCTTACTGTGCAGGAAGGTTGCGACAAGTTCTGCACCTTCTGTGTTGTGCCCTACACTCGCGGCGCGGAAGAGAGCCGGCCGGTGACCGACCTGCTCGACGAAGCCCGTCGACTGGTGGCACTTGGCGCGCGCGAGATCACGCTTCTGGGCCAGAACGTCAACGCCTATCATGGGCTGGACGCACGGGGGCGCAGCCGCGGTCTCGGCGATCTCGTGCGTATGTTCGCCGAAATCGATGGACTCGAGCGCATCCGCTACACCACATCCCATCCGGTCGACATGAGTGACGACCTTATCCGTGCTCATGGAGAAGTCCCGCAACTCATGCCGTTCCTGCATCTGCCGGTGCAATCGGGCTCGGATGTCGTGCTCAGAGCCATGAACCGCAAGTATTCGTCCGATGATTTCAGGCGGGTTGTTGAGGCATTGCGTGCGGTTCGTCCCGATCTCGCTCTTTCTTCAGATTTCATTGTCGGTTTTCCCGGCGAACGTGACGACGATTTCGAGGCGACATTGAAACTGGTCGAGGAAATCGGCTTCGCCCAGTCCTTTTCCTTCAAGTACAGTCCGCGACCGGGAACGCCCGGTTCACTCATGAACGCGCAGGTGAAGGATACGGTGAAGAGCGAGCGCCTGGCGCGGTTGCAGTCTCTGCTGAATGAGCAGGCTGATGCCTTCAACGCGGCTTCGGTCGGATGTCGCACGGCCATCCTGCTCGAACGAAAGGGCCGCCATCCGGGGCAACTGGTCGGCAAGACACCGCATCTGCAGGCGGTCCATTTGGAAGATGGCGACGCGCATATCGGCGATATCGTCGATGTGACCATCGTCGCCCGCAATCCCCACAGTCTCGCCGGCGAGCGGGCGGAACGGAACATCGCAAAAGAGGAGCCTGGAGCCTGACGATACCAGCACCCAAGGCGGACATGAACGGAGCGAGCCGGAGGCTCAGTTTCGCCGACAATGGTATTTGCGCGATGTTGTTCGGTCAGCATCACATGAATGTGGCCCGGATCGAGCAGCGCCTGTCCGTGAGTCTCGTTACCCGAGGCAACGAGGTCTTCATTCAGGGCGAGGCCGATGGCGATGTCGCCGCGGCGGCAGATGTGCTGCAGTCACTCTACAGCCTGCTCGAACAGGGGCATGTGATCGGCCATGAGGATGTCGACGCCGCGTTGCGCATGGTCGTGGGGGACCATCCCGTCAGCCTCGACGATCGCCGTCATTTCAAGACCGAGCGGCGCGCGGTCAAGCCTCGGTCACCCAACCAGGCGGCCTATCTGTCGGCGCTGGAGCGCCATGATCTGGTGTTCGCGCTGGGACCGGCGGGTACGGGCAAGACCTATCTCGCGGTGGCGGCAGCGGTGGCGATGCTCAAGGAACGGCGCATCGACAGGCTGATCCTTTCGAGGCCGGCCGTGGAGGCCGGCGAGCGGCTGGGCTTCCTGCCGGGCGATCTCAAGGAGAAGGTCGACCCCTACCTGCGGCCACTCTACGACGCCCTGCATGACATGCTGCCCGAAGGAAAGCTGGTGCAGCGGTTTGACAGTGGCCAGATCGAAATTGCTCCTCTGGCGTTCATGCGCGGACGGACATTGTCGAATGCCTATGTTATTCTGGACGAAGCTCAGAATGCGACGGCGGCACAGATGAAGATGTTCCTCACCCGTCTCGGTGACGGTTCCCGCATGGTCGTGACAGGCGACCCCAGTCAGGTCGATCTGCCTCATGGAATGCGTTCGGGGCTTGTCGATGCCGTCGAGCGGCTGGAAACCATACCGGGGATCGCCACGGTTCGTTTTGATCGCGGCGATGTGGTCCGACACCCACTGGTCGCCCGCATCGTCGAAGCCTACGAGGGAGGGGATCCGTCTCCGCCCGCCATTGGAAACAACCAGAACTGAAAGGGAGCGCGACGGTATCCGCGAGGGTGCCATCAGAGGAATTCATGGATGAAGATTGCAGTCAGTCTATCGAGGTGACGGTCGAGGCCGCAGGCTGGAACGTGACCGTCACCGATCCTGAGGCCTTCTGCGCTGATATTGCGCGTGCGGCTTTGCTCGAACTTCCCGATGACGTCCGCGAACGCGTCGAACTCGGCATTATTCTGACCGATGACGCGTCGATCCGCGAGCTCAATGCGCGCTGGCGTGGCAAGGACAAACCCACCAATGTCCTGTCCTTTCCGGGCGTGGGTGACGATGAGGACTGGCCGTCGGCGGGGCCGGTGCTGCTTGGCGATATTGTCGTGGCGTGGGAGACCGTACGCGATGAGGCGGAAGCCGCCGGCATTGGTGCCGATGCGCATCTGGCCCACATGGTTGTCCACGGCCTGTTGCATCTGGCGGGTCACGATCATATCGAAGATGCCGAAGCCGACGAGATGGAAGGCGCGGAGCGGCGCATTCTCGGCCAACTCGGATTTGCCGATCCCTATGCCGGCACGGCACTGCTGGAAACCAGCGAAGAACCGCTATCATGAAACAGCTTCCGAGGAATGAGGAAAGGTCGCCGTCACTGCTAGACACCTTGCTGCGCCGCCTGCGTGGCCTCGGCAAGGGCGATGGTGAAAACAATGGCCTGCGCGAGACCCTTGAGGATCTGATCGAGGAAGAGGGAGATACGCCCGATGAGCAGCAATTCACAGCTGAAGAGCGTGAATTGCTGCTCAACGCCCTGAGCTTCGGCGAGTTGCGCGTCGATGACGTCATGGTGCCGAGAAGCGACATTCGCGCCATCGAGATTGCCACCACCCTAACAGAACTGGTGACGGCTTTCGGCGAACGCGGACATTCGAGGCTCATCGTCTATCGCGACAATCTCGATGACGTTGCGGGTATTGTTCATATTCGGGATATTCTCCCGTTCTGGGGCGATGGCGAGCGGTTCGAACTTGCTGCGATCATGCGCCCGGTCATGGTCGTGCCGCCATCCATGCGGGTTCTCGACCTGCTGTTGGAGATGCGTGACACGCGCACGCACATGGCGGTGGTGGTGGATGAATTCGGCGGCACCGACGGTCTTGTCACCGTGGAGGATCTCGTTCAGGAAATCCTCGGCGACATGCATGACGAACATGCCGAGCCCGAGCCCGAACACCTGGTTGACGGTACAGACGGTTCCTTCGAGGCGGATGCCCGGCTCGACATCGATGAACTGGAGGAACGGCTCGGTCTGTCGCTGCTGGAGGACGACGATCGTGACGAGGTCGACACTCTGGCCGGTGTGATCTTCACACTTGTCGACAGGGTGCCGGCCGTCGGCGAAAAGGTCGTGCACCCGGCAGGCCCGGTGTTCGAGATCCTCGATGCCGATCCCCGGCGGATCAAGCGGGTACGAGTGATGCCGGGAACACCCGGCGATACGCACGAGGCAGATGGCGATCATTAACAGCGACATTCGGCCCGCACCGCGACGAACCGGATGGAAGCTGGGCGCGGGCCTGTTTCTTGCGGGGGCAGTTGCTGTTGCGGCATTGCCGCCCCTGCATCTGTTCCCGGCGTTTCTCGTCTTCGCATTCCTTGCCTGGCATTTTCATCGTGCCGAGCGAGCGTGGGATTCGTTCCTTGTCGTCTGGTCGTTCGCCTTTGGCTATTTCCTGGCCGGCCTCTACTGGGTGGGGATAGCCTTTTTTGCCGATGCCGAACGTTTTGGAGCGCTGGCCGTGCCGGGCGTGGTCGGGCTGGCGGTGGTCCTTTCGACGATCAACGCCTCGATTCTGGCCCTGTTCGCACGTCTTGCTCGGCGCAGCGTGCTCGCCTCGGTCCTCGTGCTCGCGTCCGCGTGGCCCCTGACCGATCTGTTCCGTGGCGCATTCGGCACCCAGTTCCCGTGGAATCCGCCGGCCATCGCCCTGGCATTCAGCGACTCTCTCTACCAGTTGATCGCATGGGTCGGTGTGCCGGGTGCGAGTTTCCTGACCCTGCTGGTACCGATGGTTGCGGGCTTGTCGCTGGCACAGCGTCACTGGGGCCGGCTTGCCGGTGTCGTGGCGCTGACGGCGATCCTCTTCACGGTCGGTCACCAGCGGCTCGATCACCTGGCCCTCGGCGAGGATCCGATGCTCGGCCTGCGTCTCGTCCAGCCCGATATCGCCCAGCACCACAAATGGGATCCGGAGCTCAGACGCGGATGGTTCATGCGCCATATCGAGCTCTCCAACCTGCCCGGCCGCTACGATCTGCTCATCTGGCCGGAAAGCTCGGTGCCCTATCGCCTCGATGACGACGAGACCGCCCGACGCATGGTGGCCGGGGCCATCGGCGGGGGGCGGCTCGCGATTGTCGGCGCTGATCACATCGACTTCGACAGCAAGCCGCCGATCCTCAACAACAGCGTCTATGTCATCGACCGCAACGGCATTGTTCGTGCCCGTTATGACAAGGTGAACCTGGTACCATTCGGAGAATTTCTCCCGTTCCGTTCATTGTTGGGGAGGGTCGGGTTGGATGCACTGGCGGTTGGCAGTATCGACTTCCAGCCTGGTGCGAAGCGACACACCATCGAGGTCGAGGATGTGGAACCGTTCAGTCCGCTGGTCTGCTTCGAGGCTGTCTTCCCCGGCAGGGCGACCGATGGCAGCGGTCGGGCGCGCTGGATCCTGAACGTCACCAACGATGCATGGTTCGGAATAAGTTCGGGACCGTATCAGCATCTTGCCATGGCAAGGATGCGGTCGGTCGAAAGCGGACTTCCCCTCGTTCGTGCTGCCAATACGGGTATTTCGGTGGTGACGGATGCCTATGGTCGGGTGGTCGGCGAACTGGGGCTGGGGGAAATGGGTGTGTTGGATGTCGCGCTGCCGCCCGCCCTGGTCGTTCCTCCCCCCGTTGCCCGCTGGCCGCTGCTGGCTTGGCTGCTTCCATTGCTGGGGTTGCTGGCCGCCATCATCGTTCCTCGGAAGGATGCATGAGGGTATGTTGCGCGGTCGATGGATTTTGTTCGATGAAATCGTCTGCCGGCCATTCTTGACCGCATGCACCTTCTTGGTCTTAAAGGGCGTCGTCGTCACGGCCACGACCCGCAATCCGGCAGGTGGCCATTCCCCATCAACCGGGCATTACGACCACCTGCTATAAGGGCGGAAGGGCCTCTCATCATGTCGCAATCCGATTACCTGTTCACGAGCGAGTCCGTCTCGGAAGGGCATCCCGACAAGGTCTGTGACCGTATTTCCGACGAAATCGTCGACCTGTTCCTTGCCGGGGATCCCAATTCTCGTGTCGCGGCGGAAACGCTGACCACCACCAATCGCATCGTCATCGCCGGCGAGGTTCGGGGACCCGCGGACATCACCCGTGAGCGGATCGAGGAGGCGGCCCGTGAGGCCGTTCGCGATATCGGTTACGAGCAGGACGGATTTCACTGGAAGCATGCACAGGTCGATGTACTGCTGCACGCCCAGTCAGGCGATATCGCCATGGGCGTCGATCGTGATGGCGCCGGTGATCAGGGCATCATGTTCGGCTATGCGTGCGATGAGACACCGGAACTGATGCCGGCCCCGATCCAGTTTTCACACAGGATACTCCGGTCCATGGCCGAGGCACGCAAGTCGGGACATGCACCGGAACTCGGCCCCGATTCCAAGAGCCAGATCACCGTTCGCTACGTGAACGGCAAGCCGGTCGGTGTCACGTCCGTGGTCGTCTCGACCCAGCATGGAGCCGACGTCAGCCAGGAACGTGTGCAGGAGGTCGTGAAACCTTACGTGCTCAAGGCCCTGCCCGAGGGTTGGCTGTCGGATGAGACAGTCTGGTACATCAATCCCACGGGCCAGTTCATTATCGGCGGGCCGGATGGTGATGCCGGTCTGACCGGTCGCAAGATCATCGTTGACACCTATGGCGGCGCGGCACCTCATGGTGGAGGCGCCTTTTCCGGCAAGGATCCGACCAAGGTCGATCGCTCGGCCGCCTACGCTGCCCGTCATCTGGCCAAGAACGTCGTCGCTGCCGGTCTGGCCAGCCGCTGCATGATCCAACTTTCCTATGCGATCGGTGTGGCGCAGCCGCTGTCAATCCATGTCGACACCTACGGCACGGGGCGGGTCGATGAGGCACGTCTGGTCAAGGTGCTCGGTGAGATCAACCTGTCGCAACGCGGTATTCGCGAGCGGTTGCAGCTCAACCGTCCGATCTATGCGCCCAGCGCAGCCTATGGTCATTTCGGTCGTGAGCCTACGCCCGATGGCGGCTTTTCGTGGGAGCGGACCGACCTCGTCGACGAGCTGAAGCGAGCCTTCAACTGAATACGGGAGTTCGACGGCAGGTCTATGGCCGGCATCTTGCGCCGCGGCTGCGCCCGGTCCAGAAGGCGCGGCTTGAGACAATGTTGCCGAAGCTGCGTCTCGACATTCCCGAAGACGGCAGGCTTGTCCATCTTCCGGAGCGGCTATGGCTGGAGATCGGCTTCGGTGGCGGTGAGCATCTCGCATGGCAGGCTGCCAACAACCCGGATGTCGGCTTCATCGGTGTCGAGCCGTTCATGGGTGGTGTGGTCAAATTGCTCCAGCATATCGAAAGCGACGACCTGAAGAATGTTCGGGTTGTCGTCGACGATGCCCGCCTTCTGCTGGCCGCACTTCCCGAACGGAGTGTGGAGCGGGTTTTCATCCTGTTTCCCGATCCATGGCCGAAACGCCGGCACTGGAAGCGGCGGATTGTCTGTGATGCCGTGATTTCCGAGGTCGCCCGGGTTATGCGGTCCGGTGGATTGTTGCGGATTGCCACGGATCATGCAGACTATCGCCAATGGATTCTTGAGGTGATGTTGCGGGCGCCCGGTTTCGAATGGCAGGCAGAGCGCCCTGCGGACTGGCGCGAGCGGGGTGATGATTGGCCGCCGACACGATACGAGGAAAAGGCTGTAAGGGAGAACCGCCCTCCCGTGTTCCTGCGTTTCGGGCGGGTGGCGCGGCATCAGGTTTAGGGGTTGCGCCAACGCTCGATTCGGAGCATAAGGGCGTCGTCAGACAAGCACGGAAATGGTAAAGAGTGGGTCGACGCCCGCTCTTTTTTGTTGTGGGGTGATGTCAGGAATCGACGCTTTCAGCGAAATCGAAAAGCTGTTGCAACCGGTATTGTCCGATCTCGGTTATGATCTGGTTGTGGCTCGCATGATCGGTGGTTCGAAAAGGACGCTCCAGGTCATGGCCGAGCCAGTGGACCATCGTCGGTCGATGACGGTTGAGGATTGTGTCGAGATCAGTCATGCCCTGTCCGCAGTTCTTGATGTGGAGGATCCCATTCCGGGGCGATATACCTTGGAGGTGAGTTCTCCGGGACTCGACCGTCCCTTGGTTCGCAAGGCAGATTTTGTGCGTTTTGTTGGTCATGGCATCCGGGTTGAGACCGGGACTCCGGTCAATGGTCGCAGGCGTTTCAAGGGGGAACTCCTGGCTCTGGTTGGCGATGGAGGGCAGTTGCGGCTGAATTGTGAGGATGGCGTGGTTGAGTTGCCGTTGTCTGATGTCCGCAAGGCGCGTCTTGAGGTGAGCGAGGATTTGATCCGGAAAGCGGGGAAAGCCCGCAAGCCCGATCCGGTTGTAAGCAGAGAGGATGACGGGAGATGATCTCATGGATCTGAGTGCCGGCCTGGGACGCGCCGAACTGATTCGCGTGGCCGAGACCGTGGCACAGGAGAAGGGCATCTCCACCGCCGAGGTGATCGAGGCGCTGGAGCAGGCCATCCAGACCGCAGCGCGCCGGAAATATGGTCTGGAACACGAGATCGTTGCGGAGATTGACCGCAAGACCGGTGAGATCCGGCTTTATCGCGAGCTGGAGGTGTCAGAGGAGGTGGAGGATCATGCCCGGCAGATCTCCCTTCCCGATGCCAGAGAACGCAATCCCGCAGCTGGTATCGGCGACCATATCCTGGATCCTCTCCCGCCGATCGATCTTGGACGGATTGCCGCCCAGAGCGCCAAGCAGGTCATCGTGCAGAAGGTGCGCGATGCCGAGCGTGAACGCCAGTACGAAGAATTCAAGGATCGCATCGGCGAGGTTATCGTCGGTGAGGTCAAGCGCATGGAACATGGCAACGTGCTGATCGACCTTGGTCGCAGCGAGGCCGTTGTTCGTCGTGATGACCTGATACCACGCGAGATTTTCCGCCCCAAGGATCGGATTCGCGCCTATATCTACGACGTTCGCCACGAGACCCGGGGACCGCAGATCTTCTTGTCCCGTACTCACCCGCAGTTCATGGCGAAGCTGTTCGAGCAGGAAGTGCCTGAGATCTACGATGGTGTTATCGAGATCCGGGCGGTGGCGCGCGATCCGGGAAGCCGTGCGAAGATCGCGGTGATTTCCAAGGACAGCAGCATCGACCCCGTGGGGGCTTGTGTCGGCATGCGTGGGAGCCGTGTGCAGGCCGTCGTGCAGGAACTGATGGGCGAGAAGGTGGATATCATTCCATGGTCCGCCGATCAGGCTACCTTCATTGTCAATGCCCTGGCGCCGGCCGAGGTGAGCAAGGTTGTGCTCGATCCCGACAACCAGCGCATTGAGGTGATTGTTCCCGATCACATGCAACATATTGCCATCGGCCGTCGTGGACAGAACGTGCGGTTGGCATCGCAGCTTTCGGGCTGGGATATCGATATCGTCTCGGAGACCGAAGAGTCCGAGCGGCGCAATCGCGAATTCCGCCAGACAACGCAGTTGTTCACTGAAGCGTTGAATGTCGAAGAGGTTATCGCCCAACTACTCTCGACCGAGGGATACTCCTCGATAGAGGAAATCGTTAACAGTGATGTTGAAGAACTGGCCGCCATTCAGGGCTTCGACGAGGAAATAGCCGAGGCGCTGAAGGAACGCGCTTATGCCTATTTCGAAGAACAGGAAGAGGCGCTGGTTGCGGAAGCCGACTCGGTGGGACTCGCCGATGACTTGCGCGAATTCGAGATGCTCGACCTGGCTACTGTGGTCGATCTGGCCAAGCAGGGTGTAAAGACGCTTGAGGATCTCGCCGATCTATCCGGCGACGAGTTCATCGAGCTTTTGCCCGAGGTCGATGTCGACAGCGAGGAGGCGGGCGCGATCATTCTCGCCGCCAGGGTGAAGTTGGGGTGGATCGAACCTGAGCGCGAAGGCGATAATCCTGAAGTCGAGCCTTCCAACGAAGGTGGAGAGGATAGCATTGCTGTCGAACCTGAAACCGGAGAGGAACGCTCCTGACGATCATGGATGCCATACCCGCGGAGGTTTCCGGGCCGATTCGTCGCAATGCGATGAATCGGGAACGGGTGCCCGCGCGTGACATGATCCGCTATGTTGCCGACACGGAAGGGCGTATTGTACCCGATGTTGCGGGAAAGTTGCCCGGGCGCGGTGTCTGGCTGGAGGCATCTCGCGATGCGGTGATGCTGGCGACGAGAAAGAATCTTTTCGCACGTGAGTTGCGTCGCAAGGCCATTGCTGATGGCGGGTTGGCCGATCTCGTCGAGCGCTTGCTGGTGCAGGCCTGCCTGCAACAGCTTTCGTTGGCGCGACGTGCCGGACAGCTGGTCATTGGTTTTGATCAGGTGCGGCCAGCACTTTCGTCGGCTGTGCGCGGTGTGTTGATCATGTCCGTGGATGCGGCCGGCGACGCCCGTAAGCTTCGTCAGATTGGTGACGGCAGTATCGTCATCGAGGCATTTGCCCGGCAGGAGATCGGTCGTCAGGTAGGGCGTGACGAGCTGGTTTATGCATGGATGGAAGAAGGCGCGATTGCCATGAGGTTGGTCGCGCTCGTGCGCAAGCTGCGAGGCTTTCGCGATGTAGAGATGGTCATACCGGATACGTGGGCATTGCGAGGCGAGCAATGCCGTCAAAGGAAGGGAAGTCACGGACGCAATGAGTGACGCGAAGGGGCAGGATCGTGGCGGCCGGATCGAGTTGAACCGCTCGGGTGGTGGCAAGCTCGAACTCAAGACGACTGTGGAACAGGGTACTGTCCGGCAGAGCTTCAGCCATGGGCGGAGCAAGCCGGTCGCTGTCGAGGTGAAGAAACGGCGGATCGGTACGGGCACAGGCGGCTCGATGCGCAAGCCGGCCGTCGGGGGCGGCAAGGGTGGCGGTGAAAGGGCGGGCGATGAGCGCGAAGTCCGGCGTTCGGCGCGTCAGGACCAAGGCGGCAAGTCCGGTCGCGGCCCGGTGGTCCTCAAGCCGCTGACCGATGAGGAAAAGAAGGTCCGGCTCAAGGCGTTGAGCGAGGCGCGCAAGAACGAGGAAGAAGCGCGTAAGCGGGCGGAGGAGAATGCTCGCCGTGCTGCCGAGGAGCTGGCCCGGCGCAAGGAGGAGGAGGCGGCCGCAGCCTTGCGCAAGGAGCAGGAAGCTGCACGTCGTCAGGAAGAGGAAGATGCCCGGCGCAAGGCCGAAGAGCAGGCGGCGAGACTGCTGGCCGAGGAAGAGGCCAAGCGCAAGGCCGCCGAGGAGACCGAAAAGGCTCGGCAGGCAGAGGTTCAGGCTGATGCCACCGCGGATCAGGTCGTTGTTGCCGATGAGCCGGCTGTGGTTTCCGGTGAGGACGTGGCCGCACCGCGCCCCGATAGTGCCAAGCGTCCGGCCAAGTCCACGCGTCGCGCCGAAGGTGATGATGATGAACGTGGGCGGGGCAAGCCCGGGCGTGGTGCCGCCAAGCGTGACAACCGGCGAGGTTCCAAGCTGACGCTGGGTGCTGACGACGATGAGCCCGTGCGTGGTCCCAGCCTTGCCAAGCTCAAGCGGCAGCGTGAGCGCGAGCGTCTGGCGAAAGTGGCGAGCAACGAGCCCCAGGTCCGTGAAGTTGTAATTCCCGAGACCATCACGGTGCAGGAACTTGCGGCGCGGATGGCAATTCGCGGTGCGGAAGTGGTCAAGGTGCTGATGCGTAATGGTGTCCTTGCGACGATCAACCAGTCCATTGACGCCGATACGGCGGAGATTGTTGTTTCGGAGTTCGGTCATACGCCCAAGCGAGTCAGCGAATCGGATGTCGAGGTCGGTGTCGAAGGTGCCGAGGACCACGACAGCGACCTGAAGCCGCGTCCGCCGGTGGTCACGGTAATGGGCCATGTCGATCATGGAAAGACGTCGCTCCTCGATGCGTTGCGCAAGAGCAATGTGGTCAGCGGCGAGGCGGGTGGCATCACCCAGCACATCGGTGCCTACCAGGTGGATATCGGTCACGGTACGCCGGTTGCCTTCATCGATACTCCCGGTCACGCCGCGTTCACGGCGATGCGTGCTCGCGGTGCGTCGGTGACGGACATCGTGGTATTGGTGGTTGCGGCCGACGATGGTGTCATGCCGCAGACGATCGAGGCGATCAGTCACGCCAAGGCGGCGGGTGTTCCAGTCGTCGTGGCGGTCAACAAATGCGACCTTCCGGATGCGGATCCGTCGCGGGTCAAGCAGGAACTGCTCAGTCACGATATCGTCGTCGAGGATTTTGGCGGTGATGTGCAGGCCGTGGAAGTGAGTGCCACGAAGAAGCAGAACCTCGACAAGTTGATCGAGGCCATCCAGCTTCAGGCGGAATTGCTGGAACTCAAGGCCAATCCGGATCGCGAGGCCCAGGGCTTCATTATTGAGGCGCGTCTTGATCGCGGTCGTGGCGTGGTCGCTACCGTTCTGGTCCAGAAGGGTACGTTACGGGTCGGTGATATTGTCGTGGCCGGTGCTCAGTGGGGTCGTGTTCGTGCGCTGGTCGATGATCATGGCCGGAACGTCAAGGAGGCGGGACCATCGATGCCGGTGGAAATCCTCGGCCTTGATGGTGTTCCTGAAGCCGGCGATGTCATGTCGGTCGTGGACAACGAACGCAAGGCCCGCGAGATTGTCGATTATCGCCAGCGCAAGCGGCGTGGTCAGCAGATTGCCGCCACGGGTGGCAAGGCGACACTGGAGGATATGTTCAACCAGTTGAAGGCCGGTGAGATCCAGGAATTGCCGGTCGTGATCAAGTCGGACGTGCATGGTTCGCTGGAGGCTATCCAGGCCGGTCTCGACAAGATCGGGACCGATGAGGCGAAGGTTCGCGTCCTGTTCGGTGCCGTTGGCGGCATCACCGAAAGTGATATCACGCTGGCACAGGCTTCAGGCGCTCTGGTCGTGGGTTTCAATGTCCGCGCCAATGCGCAGGCCCGCGAACTGGCTCGTCGCGAAGGGCTGGAGATCCGCTATTATTCGATCATCTACGAGTTGCTCGACGAGATGAAGGCGGTCCTCTCCGGCATGCTTGCGCCGGAAGCACGCGAGGTCATCCTCGGCCATTCCGAAATTCGCGAAGTATTCAGCATTTCCCGCGTCGGGAAGATCGCCGGTTGCATGGTGATCGATGGTCTGATGAAACGCAGTGCGCGAGCAAGGCTGCTTCGCGACGATGTTGTCATCTATGATGGTGAGCTCGGTTCGCTCAAGCGCTTCAAGGATGACGTGCGAGAGGTTCGCCAGGGTTTCGAGTGCGGCATGTCGATTGAGGGCTACAACGACATCCGGCAGGGTGACGTGATCGAGGCCTATGAGGTGCAGGAAGTTGCCCGCACGCTCTAGCCGCCCCCCGGCGGGCCGGAACGACAGCCGGCAAGGAAAGGGGCAGCCATCGCAGCGGCAGCTGAAGGTGGGGGAACAGGTCAGGCATGTGCTGGCTGAGAGCCTCGTCCGTGGCGAGGTTCATGATACCCGGCTTCAGGATGCGCAGTTGACGGTTCTCGAAGTGCGCATGTCTCCCGACCTGCGTCAGGCTACCGTGTTTATCAGTCAGCTGGGGCATTCGGGTATTGCCTCCGATGTGCTTGAGTTGCTCAAACGCGAGGCCGGCCGCTTCGGTGGTATGGTGGCGCGCAGGATCAATCTCAAATATGCGCCGAAGCTCCGGTTTCTTGCCGACGATACGCTTGATCGTGTCGATCGGATCGAGCAACTGCTCGATGAAGGACTCGGTCGCGACCGACGCGAAAGTTGAAGTGAAGGTATGGCAAGACGGCGTTCAAGGGGCCGCCCGATAAACGGGTGGCTGGTGATTGACAAACCAGCGGGCATGACCTCCACGCATGTCGTGAACGTGGTCAAGGCCATGACTCGCGCTGCCAAGGTCGGTCATGGCGGTACACTCGATCCCTTGGCGACGGGAGTGTTGCCGATCGCCATGGGAGATGCGACGAAGACGGTTTCGTATGTCATGGAATCGGTCAAGCGCTATCGTTTCACGATGCGTTTCGGTGAGCGGCGCGATACGGACGATTCCGAGGGCGAGGTGGTCGCGACCAGCGATGACCGCCCCGGCGATGAAGCCATTCGTGAAGCACTGGTCGATTTTGTCGGTGACATCCTGCAGCGGCCGCCTGTCTATGCGGCGGTGAAGATCCAGGGCGAGCGGGCCTACGATATCGCCCGGCGCGGGGAAAAGGTCGAGCTCGAACCCCGCCCGATCCGCATTGACGCCTATGAGATGGTCGGGCGTCCGGACAGGGATCATGCGGTCTTCGAGGTGACGTGTGGCAAGGGGGCTTATGTCCGTGCCCTGGCGCGTGACCTTGGCGAGTTACTCGGTTGCGAAGCTCATGTGAGCGAGCTTCGGCGATTGTGTGTGGGGGCATTCGATGAGGCCGAGGCCATCACGCTCGATACGCTCAAGCAGGTTGTCACGGATGACAGCCTTTCCCAGGTTCTGGTTTCGATGAGGACGGCGCTGGCCGACATCCCGGCGTTTGCCCTCACGGAACCGCAAGCGGTGCGATTGCGTTCCGGACAATCCATCGTCATCTCCCCGCGTCTGGTTCAGGGTCTTCCCGAAAACCATGATATCGGCGATGACGAGGAAGGTGTTACCATTCAGGCGTTGCAGGGAGGCGAGGTCGTCGCTCTGGCACGGCTGCATGGTGCGGAACTCAGTCCGCTCCGCGTATTCAACCCCCAGTGAAGGTGAGAAAGTCTCATCTGGAGGAGGAATCCGATGTCGATTACGCCCGAGCGCAAGATAGAAGTCATCAAGGAATATGCCACCAAGGAAGGCGATACCGGATCGCCCGAGGTGCAGGTGGCCATCCTGTCCGAGCGCATCACCAATCTCACGGAACATCTCAAGACGCACCAGAAGGATTTCGCTTCGCGCCGTGGTCTGTTGATGATGGTCGGCCAGCGACGCCGGCTTCTGGACTATGTCAAGCGGAACAATGCCGCACGTTACCAGGAGTTGATCGGCAAGCTCGGCCTGCGTCGCTGATCCGGCAGATCGTGCGGACCCGTAATCACGCGGGTCCGCCGCCTGCCGTCCGGCAGGTCCATGAAAGGCAAATTCCATGTTTCAAGTCACCGTGAAAGAGACCGAGTGGGGCGGCAAGCCGCTCAGGCTCGAGAGCGGCCGTATCGCCCGACAGGCGGACGGTGCGGTTCTCGCCACGCTCGGCGAGACGGTTGTCCTGGCCACGGCGACAGCCGCGCGGTCTGTCAAGCCGGGCCAGGATTTCTTCCCGCTAACCGTCAATTATCAGGAAAAGACATTCGCTGCAGGCAAGATTCCAGGTGGCTTCTTCAAGCGCGAGGGACGTCCCTCGGAGAAGGAGACGCTGACATCACGCCTGATCGATCGGCCGATCCGCCCCCTCTTTCCGTCAAGTTTCAAGAACGAGACGCAGGTCATCGTCACGGTGCTCGCCCATGATGGCGAGACCGATCCTGACGTGTTGTCGATGATTGCCACCAGTGCAGCCTTGACGATCAGCGGTGTTCCCTTTCTCGGTCCCATCGGCGGGGCGCGGGTCGGGTATGTCGATGGCGCCTTCATCCTCAATCCGACGATCGAGCAGGTCAAGGAAAGCAAGCTCGATCTGGTGGTCGCAGGTACCCGGGACGCCGTGATGATGGTTGAATCGGAAGCCCATGAGCTTTCCGAGGATACCATGCTCAAGGCCGTCATGTTCGGCCATCGGGGTTTCCAGCCCGCCATCGATCTCATCATCGAGCTGGCCAAGGCCTGTGCCAAGGAGCCCTGGGATCTGAAGGAGGTCGATAACAGCGTCCTTTACGGCCAGATGAAGGAGCGTTTCGAGACGCCGTTGCGTGAAGCTTACGCGGAGCGGGTCAAGCAGGAACGCACCGCGAAGGTGGCCGTCGTGCGCGACCAGGCGATGACCGCTTTCATGGCCGAAGACGCGGATGTCGACCAGAAACTGGTTGTCGCCGGCGAATTCAAGCATCTCGAGCAGGAAATCGTTCGCGGCTCGATTCTTGATGGCAAGCCCCGCATCGACGGGCGTGATACCCGGACGGTACGGCCGATCGTGGCTGAGGTTGGTGTTCTGCCCCGTGTTCATGGCTCAGCGCTGTTCACCCGCGGTGAAACTCAGGCGCTGGTGGTGGCCACTCTCGGCACTGGTCAGGACGAACAGCTGATCGACGCGCTCGAAGGTGACATGCGGCAGAACTATATGCTGCACTACAACTTCCCGCCCTATTCGGTGGGTGAGACGGGGCGTATCGGTTCGCCCGGTCGTCGGGAGGTCGGTCACGGCAAGCTCGCCTGGCGTGCGACTCACCCGCTGCTTCCCGGCAAGGAGGCGTTCCCCTACACCATCCGCGTGGTTTCGGAGGTCACCGAAAGCAACGGTTCATCGTCGATGGCCACGGTTTGCGGCACATCGCTGGCGTTGATGGATGCCGGTGTGCCCATGCCCCGCCCGGTCGCTGGTATCGCCATGGGGCTGATCAAGGAAGGTGACCGCTTCGAGGTGCTCTCCGACATCCTTGGTGATGAGGATCATCTTGGAGACATGGATTTCAAGGTCGCCGGTACGGAAGCCGGTGTCACCTCGCTGCAGATGGACATCAAGATCGCCGGCATTACCGAGGAGATCATGCAGGTCGCTCTCGATCAGGCAAAGGCGGGGCGTATCCACATACTGGGCGAGATGGCCAAATGCATCGGCATCCCGCGTCCTGAGATGCGCGATTCAGTACCTCGGGTGATCACATTGCAGATCCCGCAGGACAAGATCGGCGCGGTGATTGGACCAGGTGGCAAGATGATCCGCGAGATCACCGAGACTACCGGGACCAAGGTCGATATCGACGATACCGGCATGGTCAAGGTCGCTTCCACCGATGCGGTTGCCGCCCAGCGCGCGGTCGACTGGATATACGGTCTCACCGCCAAACCCGAGATCGGCAAGGTGTACAATGGGAAGGTGGCCCGGGTCGTCGATTTCGGCGCATTCATTACCTTCCTGGGGCAGCAGGATGGCCTTTGTCACATCTCCGAACTTGCCAATGAGCGCGTCGAGAAGGTGACCGACGTCATCAACGAGGGTGATGAGGTCAAGGTCGTGGTTCTGGCGGTCGACGATCGCGGCAAGGTCAAGCTGAGCATGCGCGCGGTCGATCAGGAGACCGGTGAGGTTTCCGAAATCGAACGCAGGCCACGTGAACCGCGGGGCGATCGCGAACCGCGTGGGGAACGTGGCGAGCGGCGCGGTGGCGATGGCCGCCGCCGCCACCGGGCACCGAACTGAATGTCGTCCAGCAAGGGAGCGCGCCCATGAGCATCGTCCAGCCGATGAACATCTCGGGTGCGGAAGTCTGGCCGCTGGTAGAGGGTGGCAAGGGTGTTGCCGTCTCCAACGGCCGCTCTGCCGGAGCCTGGGCCGCAGCGGGCGGCGTGGGAACGATATCGGGTGTCAATGCCGACTGGATTGACGAGGAGGGGGGATACATCCCCCTCCTCTATGAAGGACGGGACCGGCAGGAGCGTCATGACGAACTGATCAGTTATTCGATCAAGGGTGCTATCAGCCAGGCGAAGATCGCCCACGAACTGCGGGGCGGTGAGGGGCGTCTGCACCTCAATGTCCTGTGGGAGATGGGGGGGTGTGAGCGTGTCCTCCGGGGCGTGCTGGATGGCGCCAGGGGGCTGATTCAGGGTGTGACCTGCGGAGCAGGCATGCCCTACAGGCTCGCCCAGATCTGTTCCGAATATGGTGTCTTCTACTACCCGATCGTATCGTCCGGGCGGGCCTTCAGTGCCTTGTGGAAGCGCTCCTACCACAAGTTCGCCGAGTGGCTGGGGGCGGTCGTCTACGAGGATCCGTGGCTCGCAGGCGGCCATAACGGTCTTTCCAACAGCGAGGATCCGCGCAAGCCCGAGGATCCCTATCCCCGGGTGCTCGAATTGCGCAGGACCATGCGCAAGGCGGGGCTCGACGATGTGCCCATCGTCATGGCTGGCGGTGTGTGGCATCTCGATGACTGGAAGGATTGGATCGGAAACGAAGAGTTGGGCCCGATCGCCTTCCAGTTCGGGACGAGACCATTACTCACTCGGGAAAGCCCCATTCCCGAGAGCTGGAAGCGCAAGCTCCTCGAGCTTCTGCCTGGCGATGTTCTGCTGCATCGTTTCAGTCCGACGGGTTTCTATTCTTCAGCAGTGAAGAACAGTTTCCTTGACGAGTTGGTGGGACGTTCCGAGCGCCAGGTCACGTTCAGCGAGGAGGAGGATGCGGAAACGGGGCGCACGGCCTTCTTCCAGCATGGTCGAGCCGGGCGTGGCGTTTATGTCACGCAGGAGGATCTGGCACATATCCGCACATGGGAAGCCGAGGGCTATACGATGGCCATGCGGACTCCGGATGACACCATGATCTTCGTGACTCCGGAGCAGGGGCGGCAGATACGACGCGACCAGGCTGATTGCATGGGCTGCCTCAGCCACTGCCGCTTCAGCAACTGGAAGGATCACGGCGACTACACTACCGGCAAACTCACCGATCCCCGCTCGTTCTGTATCCAGAAGACGTTGCAGGACGTCGCCCATGGCACGGGCGACGGGCATGATCATCAACTGATGTTTTCCGGTCACAACGCATATAAATTCAGGCAGGATCCGTTCTATGCCAACGGTTTCGTGCCGACCGTTCGCCAACTGGTGCAGCGGATTCTCACCGGACGGTGAACATCATGTCCCGCCACCCGGACCCGTGCGGGCGGCGGGGATTTTGACGTTCTCTTGACGTGGGGCAAAAAGAGGACCAAATGGGTCCTGTATTGATGTCATCACGGACGAGCCCGAACCATGTCAACCGCCTACGGCCAGGCTGTCTCACGCCTCACGGCTGCCGGCTTGCGCCCGACCCGCCAGCGAATCGCACTTGCCAGGCTTCTGATCGAGACCGCGCCTCGTCATGTCACGGCCGAGGAACTCTATCATGAAGCGTGCCAGAACGGCATCCATGTGTCATTGGCCACGGTCTACAACACGCTTCACCAGTTTACGCAGGCTGGGTTGATGGGTGAGGTCGTGGTTGGTTCCGGGCAGTCCTATTTCGATACGACGGCGCATGCACACCATCATTTCTTTGACAAGAATACCGGGGAGATCTTCGATTTTCCCGATGATGCTGTGGATTTTGGAGAACTGCCGCCGCCTCCGCGGGGAAAGGTGATCGAACGGGTGGATGTCGTCATCCGCATCCGCAATGCGACGAAGGAAGAACTGGAAGCCCAGCGGATCACATCGGAAGCCTGACCTGACCGATCCGGTCAGCCACCCGACAGCATCCCTTTCCGACACGTACCACGGCCCGGCAGAAGGGCGCGTTACGGTAATTCGTCCTTCAGGAGACCGAATACATCCCGGCGGGAGAGCCAGCCTCTGCGGTCGCCGACATCGACCAGGCACCAGACCGGCTGGCAATTCAGCATTTCGACGACCACTCGCGGTTCGATGCGGGCGACGACCATCGCCTCGTCGCTCGGCGTTCGCCGCAGATCGGCGATATTGTTGGCGATCATCAGGTAACGCTTGCCTGAAAGCAGGCTCTTGTGGATCCAGCCGGTCTCGTTGTCGGGATCTTTGACCTCGCGCCAGTCGTCGCTTTCCTCGATCACCTCCATTGGCAGTCCGCGCTTGGAATACACCCATTTGATCGGGAATTCCTTGCCGGGTCCTGTGCGCATGTAGATCTTGTCGGCGCCCAGGCTGACAAAGCGGGGCACCGGCAGGCCACTGTCGCGGCCAATATTCACCGGACTGTCCTGTGACAGGGCGGGACCCGATATCAGTGTGGCCAGAACGAGCAATGCGAAAACCTGTGACATCCCGCGCTGCGACGACATTCATTCATCCGGAGTTTGTGAGAATTGCCCCTTTCTGCTAAGCGAGCAATAAAGCTGTCAAGGACTGCGGCCAACGCTCATTTCAGTGGAGAACGCCAGGCATGGGGCGCAACCGACCTCTGGTCATCGTCACCCGACGTCTTCCCGATGTTATCGAAACGCGGATGATGGAGTTGTTCAACGCGCGGCTGAACGAGACCGATGCACCGATGTCCAAGGCCGATCTCATCGAGGCGGTGAAGACGTGCCAGATTCTCGTGCCGACGGTCACCGACCGGATCGACGCCTCGGTGTTGGCGCACGCCAATCCCGAACTGCGCCTGATCGCAAACTATGGCACGGGTGTGGATCGTATCGACGTCGAGGCGGCCTACAAGCGTGGCATTACGGTCACGAACACCCCCGGTGTGCTGACCGAGGACACGGCCGACATGACCATGGCGCTGATCCTCGCCGTGTCGCGAAGGGTGGTGGAAGGCGAAAAGCTGGCGCGCTCGGGCGAATGGACCGGCTGGAGTCCGACGTCGATGCTCGGGCATCGCATTCACGGCAAGCGCATCGGCATTCTCGGCATGGGGCGGATCGGTACGGCGGTTGCCCGTCGCGCCCGTGGTTTCGGACTTTCGGTCCATTACCACAATCGGCGACGTGTGCCGGAGAGCGTCGAGAACGAACTCGAAGCCACCTATTGGGACAGTCTCGACCAGATGCTGGCCCGGGTCGACATCGTCTCGATCAACTGCCCGCACACGCCGGCAACCTTCCATCTGCTCAATGCACGTCGGCTGAAGCTGTTGCGCCCGCACGCGACCATCGTCAATGCGAGCCGGGGCGAGGTGATCGACGAGGCCGCGCTCACGCGCATGTTGCGCAACAACGAGATTGCGGGTGCCGGTCTGGATGTGTTCGAGCATGAGCCCGCGATCAACCCGAAACTGCGGGAACTCGACAATGTGGTCCTGCTTCCGCACATGGGATCTTCAACTATCGAAGGTCGTATCGACATGGGCGAGAAGGTCATTATCAACATCAAGACATTCGTCGATGGGCACCGTCCGCCTGACCGTGTTCTTCCCAGCATGGTCTGATGGGTCATGGCCATTTCTTCGGCTGCGGGCCGTTTGCCCGTGCAACTCGTGGTATTCGACTGCGACGGTACGCTGGTCGACAGCGAGGCGACGATTGTCCATTGCGCCCGTACGGCGTTCGACCGTTGCGGTTTGCCGGTACCCGGTGCCGATCAGGTGCGTCGTATCGTTGGCTTGTCGTTGCTGGAGGCGATGACAGCGCTGCTTGGCGACAATGACGACCCTTCGCGGAGCCAGTGCATTGCACAGGCCTATCGCGATGAATTCGTTGCGTACCGATCACGACCGGATTTCAGCGAGCCACTGTTCGATGGCGTGCGCGACCTGCTCGATGACCTGCTCTCTCGCGGGCTGCTCATGGGTGTCGCCACTGGCAAGTCGATGCCGGGGTTGGAAAGGGTCATCGCCCACAATGGCCTTGAGCGGTACTTCATCACCCTGCAGACGGCCGACCTTCACCCGTCCAAACCGCACCCTTCGATGATGCAGGCAGCCATGCGTGAGACCGGCGCGGTGCCAGAACGAACCGTCATCATTGGCGACACGACCTATGATATCGACATGGGGTTGGCGGCCGGCTGCCGGGCCATAGGCGTCGCCTACGGCAATCACCCGCCGGAGGAACTCGAACAGGCGGGGGCCGAGGCGGTATTGGCGAAAATCACGGATCTGACACAATATCTGTGATGATCCGGTCGTCAACGAGGGATGGTATCCCGACTGGGGGACTCCTTGCCACACAGGTTGTTGCGTCGGGACTGCAACCGGCAGGCGGGTTGTTACATGAAGCGATTCTACAAGAATGTACAGGTGGGGGACGGGTTTCGCGTTCTCCTCGATGGACGCGCGGTAAGGACCCCGGGAAAGGCCGAACTGCTGATCCCATGGCGTCCGCTGGCAGAAGCCGTAGCGGCGGAGTGGGCAGGGCAGACCGAAGTGGTGAGGCCACAGGGGATGCCGCTCATGCGTCTGTGTACGTCCGTTATCGACCTGTTCCCCGGACGCATGGACGATGCCCGTGGCGAGATCGTCGAGTTCGGTGCCCACGATCTGCTCTGTTACCGCGCGGAGGAGCCTTCGGAACTGCGCATGCGTCAGGACCGATGCTGGCAACCTTGGGTCGATTGGTCGGCCGACGTCCTGCGCGCGCCTCTGACGGTGACGACTGGAATCTCGCCGGTCGATCAGCCGGAATCGACGCTGACCAGATTCGAAAATCTGGTGCGCGGGGTCGATTCATGGTCGCTCATGGGGCTGCATGCGGCTGTCAAGCTCACGGGCTCGATGGTTCTCGGGCTGGCATTGCAGCGTGGCGAACTCGATCCACAAGCCGCCTTTGCCGCCACCTTGCTGGATGAGTTGTTCGAAATCGAGCGGTGGGGGCTTGAGAAGGAACAGGCCGGTCGGCATGCCTGCCTTCGTCTCGAATTGGAGGCTGTCGCCGCCTTCTGCCGTCTGGTCAGCGACTGAGACCTCCATATCGGGTCTGCCGGGCGGCCGTTTCGCCGCGTCCCCATGGTCATTGTCTTCAGACCATGCTAGCCGCTTGTTGCAACGCGAAAGAGTGTCGGAAAACAACGCCATGCAGGAAATTATCGAAAAGCTCGATGCCAAGCGGCAGGGAGCGCGGATCGGCGGCGGTGAGCGGCGCATCAAGGCGCAACATGACCGGGGAAAGCTGACGGCCCGCGAACGGATCGAGCTTCTGGTCGATCCCGGCTCCTTCGAGGAGACCGACATGTTCGTCGAGCATCGCTGCATCGATTTCGGCATGCCGGAACAGCATGTGCCCGGCGATGGCGTGGTGACCGGGCAGGGCACCATCAACGGTCGTCTGGTGTTCGTATTTTCACAGGATTTTACCGTTTTTGGCGGCTCGCTGTCGGAGAGCCATGCGGAGAAGATCTGCAAGGTGATGGATCGGGCGATCAGGGTCGGTGCTCCGGTGATCGGTCTGAACGACTCCGGTGGAGCGCGCATCCAGGAAGGGGTCGCATCGCTCGCGGGTTATGCCGAGGTGTTTCAGCGCAATGTCCTGGCGTCGGGTGTCGTCCCACAGATTTCGGTGATCTGCGGACCATGTGCCGGTGGGGCCGTGTACAGCCCGGCAATGACCGATTTCATCTTCATGGTGCGCGACAGTTCGTACATGTTTGTCACCGGTCCCGAGGTGGTGAAGACCGTCACCAACGAAGTGGTGACCCAGGAGCAGCTGGGGGGTGCATCGACGCATACCCGCAAGTCCGGAGTGGCGGATCTGGCTTTCCTCAACGATGTCGAGGCGCTGAGCGAGGTCCGCCGGTTCTTCGATTTCCTGCCGCTGTCCAACCGTGAGCAGCCGCCGGTCTGGCCGACGGGTGATCCTGTCGACCGTGACGATGCCTCGCTCGATACGCTTGTACCCGCCAATCCCAACCAGCCCTACGATATGAAGGAGCTGATTCTCAAGCTTGTCGATGAACGGGATTTCTTCGAGATCCAGACGGATTATGCCCGCAACATCATCATCGGGCTTGCCCGCATCGAAGGGCATCCGGTGGGTATCGTCGCCAATCAACCGATGGTGCTGGCGGGCTGTCTTGACATTGACAGTTCGCGCAAGGCTGCCCGTTTCGTGCGTTTTTGCGATGCCTTCAACATTCCACTGCTGACGCTTGTCGATGTCCCGGGCTTTCTGCCGGGCACTGCTCAGGAATATGGTGGTATCATCAAGCATGGCGCAAAGCTGCTCTACGCCTATGCCGAGGCCACGGTGCCGAAGGTCACGGTCATTACCCGCAAGGCCTATGGCGGTGCCTATGATGTCATGTCATCCAAGCATCTCCGTGGCGATGTCAATTATGCATGGCCCACGGCTGAAATCGCGGTCATGGGCTCCAAGGGTGCGGTGGAGATCATCTTTCGTTCGGATATCGGTGATACGGCAAAGATCGAGACGCGTACCGAGGAGTACAAGGAGCGTTTTGCCAATCCGTTTGTCGCGGCCGCGCGCGGGTTCATTGACGATGTCATCATGCCTCATGGTACCCGCCGTCGCGTGGCCAGTTCCCTGCGCTGGCTGCGGAACAAGAAGGCCGAAATACCTTGGAAGAAACACGGCAACCTTCCCCTGTAGGATGTTCTGGCGGGCGATGAAACACCGATATGATCCCCCATCACTCGGGCATCATCTGCTTTGCGAGCCGCGTTTGCGCGGGCATGCCAACCGGCGTTCAAACGGACCCCTCTGACCTTTCCCCGCTGGTCCGGACAGCCCGCCACGGTGGTGGGTCAGGGTGGAAAGGTCAGGCGGCCCATCAGGCCGGGGAGGGAAGCTCCGGTGACGCGGGGGACGTTGCCGGGTTCACCGTCGATCAGCAATCGGGCCAACAGGGCAAAGGCCAGGGCTTCCTTGAAATCGGGGTCGATACCGGCATCGCGCAGATCATGAAGCTTGCCCGGGCCCAGTCCTGCCTCGATCTGTGTCATCAGTGTTGTATTGCGTGCACCGCCGCCGCCAACGAATACGTATTCGATTTTGTGACCCCTGATGGATGAGAGGATCGCGGCAGCTGTCCAACTGGTGACGGTGGCCAGCAGGTCGCGCCAGTCATCATCGCATTGCGGGTTGATGCGATCGACGAGCGCGTCGGTGAAGGCGTGGCCGAATTGCTCTCGTCCGGCGGATTTGGGCGGAGGAGCGGTCAGGAAGGGGTGAGCCATGAGGTCCGTCATCAGGAGCTCGTCGACAGCGCCCCGGGCTGCCTCGGCACCACCGGCATCGAACATCATCCGGCCTCCGGTACGTCGCTCCATGATGCGGTCGATGACCATGTTGCCGGGCCCGCAGTCGAAGGCGAGAGGCTCCTCGTTGCTGTGGCGCAGCGGCGGGATGATGGTCAGATTGGCGATGCCGCCGATGTTGATCGAAAGAACGGTTTCATCCCTGCGGCCCAGCATCAATTGGTCGAATACGGGCACGAGTGGGGCGCCGCAGCCGCCCAGAACCACATCCGCTCTGCGGAAATCATGGGCGACGACACAACCCAGCCTCCGGGCCAGATAGCCCGGTTCGCCGATCTGGAGGGTTGTACGGCCATGTTCATGGTAAACCGTCTGGCCGTGGCTGCCGACCAGATCGATCCGGATGCCGTGTCGTTGGGCCAGATTGAATGTCGCATCGGCAAACCAGCGTCCAAGATCCATGTCGACGCGTGCTGCTGTATACAGGTCTCCACCCATGGACGCCTCGATCTGCCGGCGCAGGTCGGAGGGCATGGGTACAGTTTCGGTAGCCAGGGTTTCGATCAATCGCATTTCCGCTTGCGGACCAATCCGGCAGAACGCGATATCCAGCCCATCCATGGAGGTGCCCGTCATCAATCCGGCGATGACGGGATCGGGTTTCGCCGCAAGGGCCTGCAGTCGGTCAAGCGGTGATACCGGCAATTCGAGTCTACATCGTGCCGGGGAAATTACCACCGTCGATCAGCAGGTTCTGGCCGGTAATGTAGCCTCCCTGGACCGAACAGAGGAAAGCGCACAGTTCACCAAATTCATGCGGATCACCGAAACGCCCTGCGGGAATTGAAGCGGCAGCGGCTTTGGCGATTTCCGCGACGTCCCGGCCACTTTTCCTGGCGTTGAATTCGAAATTGCCGCGCAGGCGGTCGGTATCGAAACGGCCGGGCAGGATATTGTTGATGGTCACCCCTGTCCTGGCAATCGCCCTCGCGGTGCCGGCGACAAAACCGGTCAACCCGGAGCGGGCGCCGTTCGACAATCCCAGTTCGGCGATCGGTGCCTTGACGGCCGAGGATGTGATATTGACGATGCGGCCGAAACCGCGGCGGCCCATGTCGTCAACCACGGCACGGATGAGTTCTATGGGGGTAATCATGTTCGCGTTGACCGCCTTGATCCATTCGGCCTCGCCCCATTCGCGGAAATCGCCCGGAGGCGGCCCTCCGGCATTGTTGACAAGGATATCGACATCACCAGCGGCATCCAACACCTGTTGACGACCGTCGGCCGTGGTAATGTCGCAGGCCACGGTCGTCACATGGACGCCGGTCCTGTTGCGGATGTGGTTCGCGGTCGCTTCCAACGCCTCGGCACCGCGGGCATTGATGACCAGGTCGACGCCGTTGTCGGCGAGCGACATGGCGCAGGCACGACCGAGGCCCTTGCTGCCGGCGCAAACGATCGCTTTGCGTCCCTTGATGCCGAGATCCACGATTCAGTCTCTCCAGATGGTCGAAGATGGTGATGGTCGCTGGTTCATATCCTGCACGAGCGCCAGTACGCGTCGGGCCAGCGGAAGGGTTATGGGCCACTTGGCATGCAGCGAAGCCCGGTCCAGGGCACGAACCATGGCCCTTGCCGCCTCGAACGAACGCTCCATATGGCGCAGGAGATAGTACACGACTTCGCTCGGCACCTGCAATTGGCGGTCGCGAAACTGTTTCACCAGAACGGCAGCCAGCAACTCGTCGCGTGGTGCCGCGATATGGGATGTCAGCGACGTTCGCAATCGCGAAGCCAGGTCGGGCAACATCGGCAACCAGGCGCCGAGAGGAGTCGATGCGGTGAGCAGGAGACTGCCACTGCGTTCGCGGCAGACATTATAGAGTTGCAGCAGCAGCACCTCGTCTTCGACCCGATCGGCGTCGTCCACGGCGCAGCAACGACTGTGGCCCAGTCGTTCCACAGGCGCACCGCCGTCGAACACTTCGGCTGCATTCAGCAGCAATGCATCGCTTTGTCCTGCCCATATCCGGGCGAGGTGGCTCTTGCCGCATCCGGCCGGACCATCGATGATCAACGCCGTCGACGGCCATCGGGGCCATGCCATCACCGCATCGAACGCAGTCTCGTTGGAGGTGTCCCGAAGAAAGTCATCGATACCTGCCCCCTCGTCGACGGGCAGGTCCAGCACCAGCTGCCGCATTGACGGTTCAAGTCGCATCGGCATGCCACACCGGAGCTGCACGGGCCTCGGTGCCGTTCCCGATCAGGCTGGTCGCCGAATCTTTGCCGGCACCACTCCGCGCCATGCTGCGATTGCATAAAGCAGCAGCGACAACACGGCGACGGTCGAAACGATTGGAAAACCGATGTCGACCAGTGAAGACATGGGCCATTCGAAAGCCTTGTCCGAGAGGATCACTCCGACAAGGAAAAGTTGCATCGCTGTGGAGATCTTGCCGATGGCCAAAGGGGCGATGCGCAATTCGCGGGTCATGAGGAAAAGCGCTATCGTCGAGGCGACGATGGTCGCATCTCGCACGCCCAGAAGCATGATGAACCATCCGGGCACCAATCCCACCCACCATAGCGCAATGAATGCACCGGTGAGCAAGACCTTGTCGGCCACAGGATCGAGGGCTGCCCCGAAGGATGATTGACGAGAGACCATGCGTGCCACCGCACCGTCGACCGCGTCGCTCAGCGCCATCACGGAGAACAGGGCGAAAGCCGCGATGTGATGTCCCGCCATGATCACCACGACAAGCGGTACGACGCTCAGCAGCCGCAACATGGTGATCGCATTGGCAAGTTGCGGGATTGCCCGAGTGAGGTAATAGCCGGCCGTTTTTTCTACTGCAGCTGGCCACCGACTGGTCCTTCGGCTCGTTGCAGCAGCCATTGATTTGTCCCCTCCTGAAGTCGCAGCCCACGGGCCCCCAACGCCCGGTCCAGTTGCGAAAGACCACCGACGTAGGCCAGCCTCAGCGATGCTTCCCTTTGAGAAAACGCGTCCACTGCCACTGACTGTATTTCGGGCACATCTTCCAGTGCCTTCTTAATTTGTGTCCATCCTGCCAAATCGGCAAGCGGAACCGTGACCGAAAGCGACTCTGCGCGACCAACCTGAACCAGATGGTCGGGTTTCCAGGCTTCCTCGAGTGAACCCAGGATCCGCCGCGCTCCCTGCTGCCAGACGGAACCGGTCGATCCGGGTGCACTGGCGACACGCATCGGGGTTATCCTGTAGGGCCAGACAATGGTCGTTCCCTGACTGAGTTCGAGATCGTTCGCGGCTTGCAGATTCTCATCCGTGAGCCCGACAGGGCTGGCAACGACGACGATGGCGGCATCGGCGTTGTATCGGCTGGCCAGATCAGCCAACGCTTGCGGGATCTCGTCGGGGCGCAGCGTTGTGGAAAGGGTGGCGACATCATTCAGGTCGCCGAGTGGCAGGCGGATATCGATCAGCGTCCCGCGTTCCGCCTCGATCGACCATGCCTCGCGCCACGGATTATCGTCGGTCCAGAACTCGAGCTGTCCATTGCGTTCGATTGCGGGAACGACGAGTAGCGGGTCCGATGCGGCCAGCACCATGGGAATGCCGGCGGGTTTCATGAGCTGCCTGACCTTTTCACCATCATAAGTGACGAGAATGGATGCCATGTAGCGGGTAGCCGACAATTCCTCGTGCTCGACTTCGTGACTGCGGGCATAGGTACCGGCATCGATACCGGCGAGGTCCGGCAGACGGTCGAAATATTGTGGAGTGGTGAGCCGTTGCATCAGTCTCGTGAGGCCGATGCGTTGAGCTTCGGTTATGGCCATGGCCTGGGCATCGACCGCCGATTGGGCACTGACATCGACGTCGATTCCGCTCACCGTGTAGATATTCACCGCATGTGCCGGGGACATGGCGGCCATCCACAAGCCGATCACGATCGTGGCGGTGACTGCACGTTCTCGAAGCGTTGCAATTCCGGCCATTTCCCCTACATACCGACTCCAGCGAGCGGCCTGCTTCAGCATTGGCTTTTTCCTCATCTGCTCCGCCCCATTTACTACCCTGTGAGAAGCTGTTGGAACAAGAAACTGGCAAACCGCACCGCGATGCTTACGCCGCCGCCGGCGTCGACATCGCCGCCGGCAATGCACTGGTCGAAGCGATCAGGCCGGTTGTGCAGTCGACGGCCCGGCCCGGCAGCAATCCCGATCTCGGTGGTTTCGGTGGTCTGTTTGACATCGCTGCCTGCGGTTTTCGCGATCCGGTACTGGTCTCGGCCACGGATGGTGTCGGTACCAAGCTCCTGCTTGCCATCGCCGTAGACCGAATCGATGGTCTCGGTATTGATCTGGTCGCCATGAGCGTCAATGACCTCGTCGTTCAAGGGGCAACGCCGCTCTTCTTTCTCGACTATCTGGCGACTTCCCGGCTCGATGTCGAGCGCGCAAGGCGACTGATAGCAGGAATCGCCGATGGTTGCAGGCAGGCCGGATGCGCGCTCATTGGTGGCGAAACGGCGGAAATGCCGGATGTCTACAAGCCGGGCGATTTCGATCTCGCCGGTTTCGCAGTAGGTGCTGTCGAACGTGATGCGATACTGCCCCGTCCGGTGCAACCCGGAGACCGGTTGCTTGGCCTGGCGTCTTCGGGTGTCCATTCGAATGGCTATTCGCTGGTGCGCAAGCTGATCGCCGAGCACGGAGGCATTGTCGACGAGACGCTCGACTTTCTGGCGCCGACGCGGATTTATGTGCAGTCCTGTCTGGCTGCCGCGCGTACCGGCAAGCTTCAGGCACTGGCACATATCACCGGTGGTGGACTGCTGGAAAACATCCCGCGTTTCATGGGCAGGGGGCTGGTAGCCCGCATCGACGCGCGCAGATGGACATTGCCGCCGATATTTAGCTGGTTGGCACGCATGGGGAGGTTGTCGGACGTTGAACTCGCCCGCACCTTCAATTGCGGAATCGGCATGGTAGCGGCCGCGCGGGCAGGGGATGCGGGTCTGTTGCGAAACGTATTCGAGGAAGCCGGAGAGACGGTGTTCGACTTGGGCGAAATCGTTTTGGCTGACGACCCGCATGCAGTACCTCTGGTACAGATCGACCATACGGGAACGGAGTGGCCATGCGCCGAACAGCAGTCCTGATCTCCGGAAATGGCAGCAATCTTCAAGCGTTGATTGATGCCACGACTAGAGGAGAAACGGGTGCGGATCTTTCGCTGGTGATCGCCAACAAGACCGATGCGTTCGGGCTTGTGCGTGCCAGCCGTGCGGGAATTCCGACAAAGGTAATCGACCACAAGCGGTATGCGCATCGCGCGCAGTTCGATCAGGCGATTGACGCGATGTTGCAGGAGTTTGACATCGAGTTGGTCTGCCTTGCCGGTTTCATGCGCATTCTCGGGGATGCTGTCACGGACCGCTGGCAAGGGCGGATGGTCAATGTCCACCCGTCGCTATTGCCGTCATTCAAGGGGATGAATACCCATGAGCGGGCGCTGGCGGCGGGCGTGCGAATTCACGGTTGCACGGTCCATCAGGTAACGGCGGAACTGGATGATGGGCCAATCCTCGTCCAGGGCGCGGTACCGGTGCTCGACAATGATGATGTCGCCAGTCTCGCGGCACGTGTGCTCGAGGTCGAGCATCAGTGTTATCCACTCGCGCTGGCGCACTTGACGGGCCGGTCGATCGCACCGCGGCTCGTGCTGCATCCGGATTTGCACACCGGGCAGGGTGAATAATCGGACACGTTTGAGACTTGGCTCAAACTTCCACCGTCAATGTGTGCGTGACGGCAGATAATCAAGCAGTTTCAGTCATGAAAAGGGCTGCCATCATTCTGGCAGCCCTGTTGTTTCCGCCTTGAAAGCGAGAATGAAGCGTTTTTCAATCAGGTAATTCTACCTGAACGGGAAAAACTCTAGCCGACGATCTCGATGCCGGAAAAGAAATAGGCGATTTCGACTGCGGCAGTCTCAGGGGCATCTGAACCATGCACGGAATTGGCTTCAATGTTCTCGGCAAAATCCTTGCGGATGGTACCCTCGGCGGCCTGAACCGGATTGGTGGCGCCCATCACTTCCCGGTTTCTGGCGATGGCACCCTCTCCCTCAAGGACCTGCACGACGATCGGTCCGGACGTCATGAACTCGCAGAGCCCTTTGAAGAACGGGCGCTCTGCGTGGACGGCATAGAAGGCTTCCGCCTGGGCAATGGTGAGCTGGATACGCTTTTGTGCAATGATGCGCAGGCCGGCGACCTCAAAGCGCTGGTTGATGGCACCGGTGAGATTACGGCGGGTGGCGTCCGGCTTGATGATCGACAGCGTGCGCTCGACGGCCATGGTGTGAAAACTCCTCTATGGGTCCCAGTTTATTGTTGCAGCGCGTTATAGCTCCGCATCGTCGCCTCTGGAAGCCCCGCCGCGGATCCAGTGGCCACGCTCGTCCTGCTGCCAGTAGATGCAGTCGATGCCCTGTGTCATGGCCCAACGCCAACGGTTGCGGGCCGCAGCCACCGCTTCGTGATCGCGACCGTCGAACAGCTCGAAGCAGCGATCGAAGCTGGTGGCGTCCTCGGCTACTGCCTGATCGATCAGGAACAGGTATCTGGCGCCATTGGGATTGTCATCGCCCCGGGTAGTGAGCAGAACGGGTTGCTGTTCAGTCCTTCCGTCGCGAATGGTGCCATGAGGCAGAAATGACCCATCGCCAAAGGTCCAAAGAACGGCATCAAGCCGGTTGAGCCTTTCTGTATCGCTGACACGAACCAGAGCCCGTTGGCCGGATTGCAACACTTTGGTCAAAAGGCGCGGCAGGGCCTGTTCGAGAGTGGTTCGTGTCAGGTGATAAAAGCCGAGCTCCGTCAAGACCTGCTTTCGTAACAATCAGCCACAAGCCGGTCGATCAACCTGACGCCATAACCTGTTCCGCCCTTGGGGATGATCCCCTTGTCGCGACTGGACCAGGCCATGGCGGCGATGTCGAGATGGGCCCACGGCACATCGCCGACAAACCGTTGCAGGAATACGGCACCCGCAGTGGCACCGGCTTCCCGGGCTCGGCCGACATTCTTGATGTCGGCGATATCGGACTTGATATGCTTGTCGTAGGCAGCACCCAGTGGCATCCGCCAGACTGTGTCACCGACGGCTTCTCCCGCCTCGGCGATAGCCTTCGCGAGAGCATCGTCATTGGCAAAGAGACCGGCATGTTCGTGACCCAGTGCCACGATGATCGCACCGGTGAGCGTGGCGAAGTCGATGATGGCCTTCGGCTTGAACCGCTCCTTTGTGTACCAGAGCATGTCGGCCAGCACGAGGCGACCTTCGGCGTCGGTGTTGATGACTTCGATCGTGGTGCCCGACATGGCGGTGACCACATCGCCCGGACGCTGCGCGGTGCCGGATGGCATGTTCTCCGCGAGTCCGATCACACCGACGACATTGGCCTTCGCCTTGCGCGAGGCGACGGCCTGCATGGCTCCGACGACAGCGCCGGCACCGCCCATGTCCCACTTCATGTCTTCCATGCCGGCGGGAGGTTTGAGCGAAATCCCACCGGTGTCAAAGCAGACACCCTTGCCGACAAGAGCCAGTGGCGCTTCGTCTTTCCCACCCCCGTTCCAGCGCATCGCAACAGCATAAGGCGGGCGCGAACTGCCCTGTCCGACGGCGAGAATGGCGCCCATCTTCAGGTCGGCAAGCTTGTCGGGTGTCAGTATTTCCACCTCGATGCCGAAACGTTCCAGTTCCATGCACCGCTCGGCAAAGCTCTGCGGATAGAGAACATTGGCAGGCTCGCTGACGAGATCGCGGGTCAGGGCAACAGCCTCGACGGCAAGCCCGGTCCGTTCAAACGCATCGGCCGCATCCCCACCCAGTCCTGCGAACCGGACAGCCTTCAGCTTCGATTTTTCATCCTCGGTTTCATGTCGATAACGGTCGAACCGGTAACTTCGCAGTCTGGCACCGGTCGCCAGAGCCGTGGCAACATCGACTGCCGGACCGGCCCCATCAAGGCCCTCGGAAGATCCGACGCATGCACTGTCGACGCCAAGCTGGCTGAGCTTGAGGAAAAGGCCAGCCCCGGCATCTTCCAGTTCCGTGCGCGGTTTCGCATCCTTGTACGCGATGCACAGCACCACGACACGATCGGGTTTCGCTCCCGCTGGCGTGATCGAATCGAACAGCTTGCCGTGTTTGAGCTCACCACTGCTTTCAATGAGGCGGGAGATAAAGCCTCCCAGGTTTGCATCGAGCGTTCTGGCTGCAGTGGAAAGGCTGCCATCGTCACCGATCAGCACGACGACGGTCGATGAATCTTCGAGTACGCCATCCTGCAGACTGATATCAATCAAGATCATGCTCCATCTCGTCTCATCGGGACAATGCCGTTCATTCCAAAGGCTCGGAAGCGAACCCATCCCGTTGCAACGCAGACCCTTTATTCCGGGACATGGCGCTTTGACGTCACGGTCGCTTGAACCGCCGGCGCGAGATCGCTAGCGTTGCGCCGCCATCAACCTCCCCAGCCCCGCTTATCATGTGAGATGACCTTATTGGCGCTTCAAAGCAAGAGAGTTCATTGAAAACGATCAGTTGTTCGCTGATAGTTCTGGCCGTCATGAGCAGCGGTGCCCGTGCCCAGAATTTCGGCGGCCAGTCGCTTTCCAGCGACCAGCCGGCTGTCCTGGCTGCTGACACGGTTGTCTACAACGCCGACGCCGACCGGCTGGTAGCTGAGGGAGATGTCGAGCTCAGCCAGTCCGGGCGACGGCTGCTGGCGGACCGCATCGAATATGACATTCCCGCGAAACGGGTGGTCGCGAGTGGTAATATCGTGCTGGTGGATGCCGAGGGAAACGCGGTGTTCGCCGAGACGATGGATTTGCAGGACGATCTGCGCGATGGCTTCATGGACCAGGTGGGCTTGCTGCTTGCTGACAGATCGCGGATTGCCGCTGCCTCGGGACGGCGTATCGATGGCAATCGCACAGTTCTCGACAAGGTCGTCTACAGCCCTTGCGAGATTTGCGAGGATGGCAGCGCACCCCTGTGGCAGATCAAGGCCGATCGCGTGGTGCATGACCAGAAGGATCAGACGGTCGCCTATCGCAATGCCGTGTTCGAGCTGTTCGGCGTACCGATTGCCTACCTGCCCTATTTCTTCCACTCGGACCCGACCGTCGATCGCAAGACGGGTTTCCTCACACCCAGGATCGGCACCGACACGAAGCTGGGTTTCACGATGGAGACACCGTTCTTCATCAACATGGCCCCCAATCGCGACCTGACAGTCACTCCGCTGTTCACTTCCAAAGAGGGGGTATTGCTGGGTGCGGAGTTTCGCAACCTGAGTGAAACCGGGCTCACGGAACTCGGTGGCAGCTTTACCCGCACGACCGATTCCAAGCCCGATCCCGACGGTCATACCCAGCAGGCATGGCGCGGTCATGCCGAGGGTTCAGGGCGCTATGCCATCGACCAGGACCGTCTCTACGGCTTCGATCTGGCAGTGGCGAGCGACGATACCTACCTGCAGCGCTACAATTTCAGTAGCGAGGATGTGCTTCAGAACAGGGCCTACTACGAATCATTCGATGGTCCGGGCATGTTCTCCATGGATGCCTATGCCTTCCAGGGACTGCGTGACGATGATGATCAGGGGCTGATACCGGTCGCAGCACCGTGGATCCGATATCACGTTGTCGGCGATCGCGGACCGGGCGGCTCGTTCTTCTTCGGCGATGCCAGTGCGCTGGCCCTGACCCGAACCGAGGGGCTCGATACGCGAAGGGTCTCGGGCGAGGTCGGCTGGAAATTGCCGTATGTCGGTGCCTATGGTGATCTGGTGAACATCACGACCAGCCTTCGCGGGGACATCTATTCCACTGATGGCGACCCGCAGAACCGGGCCAGTGAGTCGGGGCATGACACGGTGGGGCGTATCGTGCCGAGCGCGACGATCGAGTGGAGCTGGCCTCTCGTCGGAACCTCCCATGGTTGGAGCCAGGTGGTTGAGCCGATTGTCTCGGCGACATGGACTGGCAACAACGTCAACAAGCGTGACATCCCCAACGAGGACAGTCGCGTTTTCGAATTCGATGAAACGAACCTGTTCGAGCCGGACCGGTTCACCGGACTCGACAAGGTCGAGAGCGGTGCAAAGATCAGTTATGGCCTGCGTTTCGATGCCATCGGACCGAGTGCGCTGCGCATAAGTGGTGTGGTTGGCCAGAGTCTTCGCGAGGGTGCAGACAAGTTGTTTCCCGATGGATCGGGACTCGATCAGAAGTTGTCCGACTATGTCGGACGGTTCGATTTCCGTCCGGGCCCCAATCTGGATCTGACCTATCGCTTCCGGCTGGCAAAGGACGAGCTCACCTTCCGTCGCAACGATCTTTCGGTGCGCTTCGGTCCGCCGCGTCTGAGGTTCAATCTGCAGTATTTGCAGTTGAGTGAGGATCTGGCGGATACTGCGATCAACGAGCGCAAGGAGCTGGTGGCGGGGTTACGTCTGCAGGTGGTCGACAGTCTGGCTGTCGGAGCCCAGTTTCGTCGTGACCTGACGCTTGAACGGCCGGTCACGAACACCTTCGGCCTGCTGTTTTCGAACCCCTGCATGTCCGTTCTGGCGGGGTTCGAGAAAAACTACACCCGCAATGGAGAGCTTGAGAACGAGACCCGGATCAGTGTACGGGTCACTCTACGGAGCCTGGGCGACCTCGGGGCGGACAGTACTCTATTCTAGGATCTGATGATGAACCTGCGTTTATCCTCTCGGCTCGTGACATTCATTGCGGCATTGATGTTGCCGTTGATGCTGATTCCGGCCGCATATGCCCAGACGGGCCAGCGAATTGCGGCAGTGGTCAACAATGACATCATCTCGATTCAGGATCTTACCTCCCGGGTCAAGCTCGCCATTCTTTTCAGCGGTCTGCCCGATACGGCCGATGTGCGTCGGCGTATTGCACCGCAGGTGCTTCGTCGCATGGTCGATGACCGTATCGAGATGCAGGAAGCGGCACGGTTGAATGCCGTTGCCGGTGAAGGAGAGGTTTCGGCCGCTATCGATCGCCTTGCCCAATCCAATGGGCTGACGGCGGTCCAGTTGACAGATAATTTGTCCGGTCAGGGAATTGAGCCAGAAGCCCTGCGCAATCAGGTCAAGGCGGAACTCTCCTGGGTGAAGATCATCCGTCAGCGGATTGCCTCGCGTGCCGTGGTGAGCGACCGGCAGGTCGATCTTGCTCTCGATGCCGAAAAGGCCGACGGCGAGCCGGAACTTCTGCTGTCGGAAATCGTGTTGCCCGTTTACGAGCCGAGTGCGCTCGATCAGGCGATGGTCGATGCGACCGATCTGCGCAAGGCCATCCGCGAGGGAGCTGACTTCACGTCGCTCGCCAGGACCGTGTCCGTTGGCGAAACGGCTGACAAGGGTGGTGATCTCGGATGGGTGCGATTGTCCTCGCTACCTGGCGGCCTTCGCCCGGCAGTGGCCCGGCTCCAGCCGGGACAGCTCTCCGAGCCGGTGGTTTCTCCAACCGGTGTCCATCTTTTCCTCATGCGCGATCGCCGCGCCGGTACATCGCAATCGGGTGATCCGCAGTCCCGCAAGATTGCACAGATTTTCTTTCCGCTGGATGACAATGTCGGCGAGGATGCGATCGAGGTTGCTCGCAATCAGGCGCAGGCTCTTCGGTCGAGGCTCAACACCTGTGACGATGTGATCAGGATCGCGGAGCAGATGGGGACGCCGGGGTCAGGCGATCTGGGATGGATGAATCCGCGTGACCTGCCGCCCGATCTGGCGGGAATCATCGAGGGATTGCCGGTGGAGCAGATCAGTCAGCCTGTCCGCTCGGGTGCAGGTCTTCACCTGTTGATGGTCTGTGCTGTCGGCGGTGACAGGAAGGACGACGCGACCCGCCGGGGTCAGATGCGCAGCAAGCTCGAAAATGCCCAGGTGCAGCGGCTGGCCAATCGTTATCTTCGCGACCTTCGCAAGGACGCGTTCATCGACATCCGTGTCGGATTCTGATCCGCCCGATCTTTCGGGGCTGCCACGGCTCAAGGATACGATCCGTGCGCATGGCCTTGATGCCGACAAGCGTCTTGGCCAGCATTTCCTGCTTGATCCGGCCATTCTGCGGGCCATTGCCCGCAGTGCAGGAAATTTGCGTGACTGCAACGTTCTGGAGATCGGGCCGGGGCCGGGAGGGCTGACACGCGCGCTCCTGGCCGAAGGCGCGCGAGTGACGGCAGTCGAGCGCGATGGACGTTGTGTGCAGGCCCTGCAACAGCTGGTTGACGCGGCAAATAGTCGTCTGAAGTTGCTTGAAGCGGATGCGCTGGACATTGATGCCGATGTCATCATGGACGGCAAATCGTATCTCATCGTGGCCAACCTGCCCTACAATGTTGGCAATGAACTGCTCGTTCGCTGGTTGCGGCGTGCTCGCGGGATCATTGACATGCGACTGATGTTCCAGCGCGAGGTCGTTGATCGCCTGTGTGCCGCGCCGCGCAGTTCCGCCTATGGCAGGCTGTCGATCCTGGCGCAGACCGTATGTGGGGTCGAACGGGTGATGGATCTTCCGGCCGGTGCCTTCCACCCGCCGCCCAAGGTGCGCTCGGCCCTTGTCGCCCTGCGGCCGCGCGACCCCCGACCGTCGGAAAAACTCATGTCGGCGCTCGAACAGCTGACGGGAGCGGCCTTCCAGCAGCGGCGCAAGATGCTGCGGTCAAGCCTCAAGCCGCTTGGGGTCAAGGTGGATGCCTTGCTGGAAGGAAGCGGCGTCGATGCCACCTCTCGAGCTGAGGAACTGGATGTCGATACGTTCGGTGACCTCGCCAGACAGCTCGTCACCCTTCGACGGGCGGCACCCTGAACTGGGCGACGAATTCCGTCAGGGCGGGCTGGCGCTTGCGTCGCACCCGTTCTGCCGTGAGGATGGCGCGTACCGTACGCACACTTTCTTCCAGATCATTGTTGATCAGGACATAGTCATATTCCGGCCAGTGTGTGACGTCATTGGCGATCTGGGCCAGCCTGTAGCGTACGACGTCCTCGCTGTCCTGTGCACGACTGTGCAGGCGTCTTGCCAGTTCTTCGGTGGACGGCGGAAGAATGAAGATTCCCACCATGTCGACGCCGGCGGCTTCGCGCATCTGCTGCGCGCCCTGCCAGTCGATGTCGAACAGGACATCCTTGCCACTGTGCATGGCATCGAATACCGGTTCGCGTGGTGTACCATAGGCGTTGTTGTAGACCCGCGCGTGTTCGAGAAGCCTGTCCTCGGCCACCATCTGGTCGAAGGCATCATGACCGATGAAATGGTAATCCCGGCCGTCCACCTCACCTGGCCGTTGGGCCCGCGTCGTCACCGAGATGGACAGCGCCAGTTCAGGCTCCTGGTCCAGCAGCGCACGGCTGATCGAGGTCTTGCCCGCACCCGAGGGCGACGACATCACCAGCATGAGGCCGCGTCGGCGACCGGGGATCAGCTTGTCCAGCGCCACGAGGCTCATACGTCTACCAACCTCTTGTTTATCCGACTGGTTCTATAAAGCAGGAGGGGTTAAGTTGAAAACAATAACCCGCATGGATCTGACCGATGGAGCACCTTCGATGTGGCCTCCGCGACATGCCGTCATCACCGGTGCAAGCAGCGGAGTCGGCCGGGCCATGGCCATTCAGCTTTCTGCTCGCGATGTCCGTCTCTCGCTGGCAGGGCGGGACGAAGGACGACTGGGCGAAGTTGCCTTCGCATGCCGGGGAAGGGGGGCCAAAGTCGATCTGATCGCTGTCGATGTGCGGGATCGTGCAGGAATGGGCAAGGCGATGCTTGAAGCCCATGGGCGCCAGCCGGTCGACCTGCTCATTGCCAATGCGGGGGTCTCGGGCGGGACCGACGGAGATGCGCGCGCGATCATCGGAATCAACATTTCAGGCATGTTGAATACAGTGGAGCCGTTGATCGAGCCAATGATTGCGCGCGGAGAGGGACAGATCGCAATGATGAGTTCGCTTGCCGGCTTCAAGTCATTCCCCAATGCGCCTCTCTATTGCGCCAGCAAGGCCGCGGTGCGCAGCTATGGCGAGGCGCTGGATGCGCGTCTGCGCGCAAGGGGTGTTGCCGTGAGCGTCCTCTGTCCCGGTTTCATGAAGACACCGCTCACCGATGCGAACGATTTTCCCATGCCATTCATGGTCTCGGCGGAGGAAGGCGCGCGCCGGCTTCTCGCGGGCATCAGGAAGCGCAAGTCGAGGATTGCCTTCCCGTGGCCGGTCTACGCGACCGTGCGATTGCTGGAATTTCTGCCCGCCGGGTGGTCAGCCAGTATCCTCGCCCGCTCCGCTGGCAAGCGATCTTATAAGGAATGAGAAGCGGACCCGCTTAAAGACCGGTCAGTTCAGTTCTTCTTCTTTTCGCTGTTGAGCTTTCGCCAATTGGCGACGTTGCGGTTATGTTCGTCAAGCGTTCGCGCGAAGGCATGTCCGCCGGAACCATCGGCCACGAAGTAAAAATACGGTGTGTCGGCGGGGTTCACTGCGGCCTCAATGGCCCGACGGCCGGGATTGGCGATGGGACCCGGTGGGAGACCTGTGACACGGTAGGTATTGTATGGGCTGTCAACATCGAGATCCTTGCGCAGCAGGGCACGCCCGAGCGGTCCCTTGCCGTTCGTCAGTGCGTAGATGACGGTCGGATCGGTCTGCAGCATCATGCCCTTTCTGAGACGGTTGACGAAGACGCTTGAAACCTGACCGTATTCTTCGGGAACTGACGTTTCCTTTTCGATGATCGATGCCAGAATGAGAGCCTCTTGAGGTGTCGATACCGGCAGGTCCGCGGCACGATTCGCCCAGGCCTTGTCCATTGCCTCCGTCATGGCTTCCTTCATGCGATTGATCGCCGACTCACGGGTCTCGCCGCGATTGAAGAAGTAGGTTTCCGGCAGCAATGCCCCTTCTGCTGGTATTTCCGCCGGCATGTCGCCCACCAATGTCTCGTCATTGCGGACAATTTCCATGACTTCGAAGCTGGTCAATCCCTCCGGCACGACGATGCGGTACTGAACCGACTTGCCTTCCTCAAGTACATCGAGAACCTGCATGGGTGTCAGCCCCGGTGGAAAGACAAGCTCGCCCGCCTTGAGCGCGCGATCCCGTCCGGACAGTCGTGCGCCAATGCGGAACAGCAATGGATCTCCGACGACGCCGGCATCGGCAAGCTGGCGGGCAATCTGTGCGACGCTGCTTCCAGGTTCCAGCAACACGACGCGCTCCTCCGACTGCGAGGACGGCGTGTGGAGAAAGCGGTCGAGATACCACCAGCCTCCTGCTGCCGCCGCTGCTCCGATGACGAGGAGAATTGAGACAGTCTTGACGAGGAAGCGGCCCACCGGATCAGATCAGATCGGGATGGGTGAGGACCAGTGAGGCATTGGTGCCACCAAAGCCGAAGGAATTCGTCAGGCAGGCCTTGACCTCCCGGCGACGTGCCTCGTGCGGGACGAGATCGATACCTGTGCAATCGTCAGCGGGATTGTCGAGGTTGAGCGTTGGCGGTACGACCTGATCGCGCATGGCGAGGATGCAGAAGATCGACTCGACACTGCCGGCGGCACCGAGAAGGTGGCCGATGGCCGATTTGGTGGATGACATCGACAATCCGCCCTTGTCATCGCCAAACAGCCGGGCAACGGCTCCAAATTCCAGCTCATCGCCTGCCGGTGTGCTGGTGCCATGGGCATTGACGTAATCAATGTCCGCCGTGCCGAGGCCCGAACGCTTGATCGCGGCCTTCATGGAACGGAAAGCGCCGTCATGTTCGGGGGCAGGCGACGTTATGTGATAGGCATCGCCCGACAGTCCATAACCCTTCACCTCGGCGTAGATTGTCGCACCACGGCGCCGTGCATGCTCAAGCTCCTCGAGTACGACGACGCCTGCGCCTTCGCCCATGACGAAGCCGTCTCGCCCCTTGTCCCATGGTCGCGAAGCTCTTTCAGGGGTATCGTTATAGCTGGTGGACAGGGCACGAGCTGCGGCGAAACCGGCGAGACCCAATCGGCAGATGGCCGCTTCCGTGCCGCCGGCCACCATGATGTCGGCATCATCGAGCGCTATCAGGCGGGCCGCGTCTCCGATCGCATGGGCACCGGTCGAACAGGCCGTGACTGCGCTGTGGTTGGGCCCCTTGAGGCCGTGACGGATTGATACCTGACCGGAACAAAGATTGATGAGGGCGGCAGGGATGAAGAACGGGCTGACTCGGCGCGGGCCTTTCGATTCGAGAACGAGTGTCGTTTCAGCGATTGTTTGCAAGCCGCCAATTCCCGCACCGATCATCACCCCGGCACGCTGCTTCTGCTCTTCGGTCTCCAGGCTGATACCCGAGTCGCGAATGGCCTGGGTTGCCGCCGCGATGCCATAGATGATGAACAGGTCGTTCTTCTTGATATCTTTGGCCTCGACGTAGTCGGTGGCAACAAAGCCCCCTTCTCCCTCGGGCAGCATACCCCCGATGCGGGCGGGAAGGTCCGAAACGTCAAACCGTTCGATCGACCCTATGCCCGACCGGCCTTCGATCAGGCGTGACCAGGTGTCATCCACATTGGCACCAAGGGGGGTGACAAGACCGATCCCGGTCACCACGACGCGACGCGATCCAGACATACCTTGCAATCCCCCCTCGCACTCAAACGAACTACACGGGTCTCCCGCCCGTCAGATCCGTCATTTCGATCCGCCTGTAGGACACGACACTTGTCGAAGGCGAACGCGGGTCGTGATGGGCAGGTTCCTGGCTGACCTTCAATTAACCGGCGTTGGCCTGAATGTAGTTGATCGCATCATTGACCGTGGCGATCTTTTCGGCCGCGTCATCGGGAATTTCTACACCGAACTCCTCTTCGAACGCCATCACCAGCTCGACGGTGTCGAGGCTGTCCGCACCGAGGTCATCAACGAAGCTCGAGTCCTCCTTGACCTTGGCCTCGTCCACACCGAGATGCTCGACGACGATCTTCTTTACACGATCGGCGATGTCACTCATTTCACACTTTCTCCGATGTCGAGACCCGAACCGTCTCGAGCTCTTTTCTTGACTGAGTCTGGCCCAAGCCAACGGACTTGCGACCGGTTGTGGCGATAGCCCGCAGACGGGTGGCTTCTACACAATGCCGGCGCGCTTGACTAGGCGCTGTACTACCCTCTGGTCAACTGTCAATCATATCATGGCCATGCCGCCATTGACGTGCAGTGTCTGGCCTGTGACATAAGCACTTTCATCACTGGCGAGGTACACCACTGCGGCTGCTATGTCGCTACCCTTGCCGAGCCTGCCGGCGGGTATACGGCCCGTCAGGCTTTCCTTCTGCCTGTCATCAAGGGTCTCGGTCATCGGTGTTTCGATGAAGCCCGGGGCCACGCAGTTGACGGTGATGCCTCGCGAAGCGACTTCCTGGGCCAGGGACTTGCTCATGCCGATGAGGCCGGCCTTGGCAGCGGCATAGTTGGCCTGACCCGGGTTCCCCGTGATGCCAACGATCGAGGTAATGTTGACGATACGGCCGAAGCGCCGCTTCATCATGCCTCTGAGTGCCGCACGGCTGAGGCGGAACGCGGCGAAGAGATTGGTGTCGATGATGGTCTGCCAGTCCTCGTCCTTCATCCTCATGGCGAGTTGGTCGCGGGTGATGCCGGCATTGTTGACGAGGATACCCAGCCCGCCAGCGTCATCGGCAGCCGCCACGGCCTCGTTCATGAAACCATCGTCGGTAATGTCGCCGGAGATGAAGGAACAGCGATCGCCGAGTTCGCCGGCAATCTCCGCCAGCACCTCGGCCCGCCGGCCGGCGAGGACGACATGAGCTCCCTGTTCATGCAGGGAACGGGCGATCGCCCCACCGATACCTCCTGTGGCACCGGTGACAAGCGCCACCTTTCCCGAAAGATCGAACATCAGGCGTTCCCCTCAAGCGTTTCAAGATAGGAGTCGATGTCGGCGGGTGTCGACAGATTGACAAGGGTAGCGCCGGGAACAGCTCGTTTCGCAAGACCCGTCAGAACCTTGCCGGCACCGATCTCGATCAGTGAGCCGGTATTGTTGGCCGCCATCCATGCCATCGATTCACGCCACCTGACCCTTGCGGTCACCTGGCGCTCCAGCAGATCGGCGATCGCGCCTGCATCATCATTGGGTGTGGCAAGCACATTGGCGATGACCGGCCGCGCGGGCTTGCGGAACGGGACCTCGGCCAGTGCACCGGCCAACCTGTCTGCGGCAGGCTGCATCAGGCGGCTGTGAAAGGGTGCCGACACCTGCAGCATCATGGCTCTCCTGGCCCCGCGCTCCTTGGCCAGCGCGCAGGCCCTTTCCACGGCGCCGGCGCTGCCGCTGAGCACGACCTGCCCGTCGCTGTTGTCATTGGCGACATCGCACACATCGCTTCCGGTGGAAGCCTCCAGGGCCACCGCTTCGACATCGGCGATGGCGAGGCCGAGGATGGCGGCCATCGCACCTTGGCCGACCGGGACGGCATCCTGCATGGCGGAACCGCGTATGCGCAACAGCCGTGCCGCATCGCTCAGGTCGAGCGCTCCGACCGCGGCCAGCGCCGAATACTCGCCGAGAGAATGACCGGCCACATGAGAGACCATGTCACTGATCGGGCATCCGGAACGCGCTTCGAGCGCCCGCACTGTCGCCATGGACATGGCCATCAGCGCCGGCTGGGTGTTGGCAGTCAACGTCAACTCGTCGACTGGTCCCTCGAAGATCAACCGGGAGAGTTTCTGACCCAGAGCCTCATCAACCGTTTCGAAGACCATCCGGGCTTCGGGAACCTCGTCATACAGGGCCTTGCCCATGCCGACGGTCTGCGAACCCTGTCCGGGAAATACTGCAACCTTGACCATATCCATTCCAGATCCGGTGAACCGGTAGTGACACCAGTCCCACAATTCGGAGCCTGGCTGCATTCTTCGCGTTTGGTAACAAAGGCAGTTTTCCTGTCAAGCGCCGGGCAAAGGCGGATACGGCCCGGTTGCAGGAGATTCCTAAGGCATGACTTTCACTCGCCGATGGCAGCCGTACGATTGCGACCACTCCGCTTGGCAGTGTAGAGCGCTTGATCGGCACGATTGAGCAACTGCTCGAAGCTGTCGTCGTTCGTGTTCGCCTGGGTGAGGCCGATACTGACCGTCACATTCACCTTGTGCACGGGTTCCTCGCGTATGGCTTCGATAACCTGTGCACGCAGCCGGTCTGCAACGCCGACCGCGATGTCGAGCGGGGTGGACGGCATGATGAGGCCGAATTCGTCACCGCCCAATCGTCCAATGACGTCATGGCGGCGCAGCTCTTCGGTACAGCAGGCCGCAACAACCGACAGCACCATGTCGCCCATGGTATGGCCGTACAGGTCATTGACATGCTTGAAATGATCGATGTCAAGCATGCCGACCGAAAGGGCACTCCCCGACCTCTTCCTGTCGGCGAAAGCCTGTTCTCCCAGATCGAGGAAATGACGTCGGCTGGCAACGCCCGTGAGCGTGTCGCGCAGGACGAGCCGTCGAAGGTCGCGCTCACGGCGGCTGATGGTGGAGATATTGACGATTTCCAGCAGGTAGGCCTCGCCAGTGGTGCCGAGCGTTACCGGTCGACCGGAACCCAGCACATGCAGGTATCCGCTGGGAGTGCGGATGCGGGTTTCGAAGTGCATGGGACGGCTATGGCGTGCGGCAGCGGTAATTTCGGGTTTTGCCCGTTCATCGATGTCGAGATCATCGATCGACCGCTGTCCGTCACCACCCATCCAGTCGGCCAGTGCACGATTGAAAAAGAGAATTCTTCCACTGCTGTCGAGCAAGGCAAAGCCAGTGGCTGCGGAATTGAGGAGAGCCGCCAGGTCGTCGCTGGCTAGTCTGTCGACCTGCGCACTCAAATATTTCCTCCAAGTACCGGTTTTGTGCGCTTCATGCTGAAGGCGCAAGAATGCCATCACTCAAAACCCATGAATGTCGACGCGAATCTTTACCACATGCACCCAAACCCGCAATTGATAACGTTAAAACCTGCTAACAATTGTCAAAAAAAATAGGCTCGACCGACGGCTTATAGAATTTAAAGTTAAAAATCTTTTGATTTATTATCCTTTAAGGATAATAAATTTATATCCACTGATATTCAGTGTTGAATCCTTCGGTCAGTGTATATATGCGAATATATGTGGAGAATCGTGTCAATGATCGTCTGCCGGACAAGGTTCTTGGTAATGGTCGGGCCCGACTGCTAGATGGAAGCGCGTAGCCCGCTTGGCGGAACAGGTAGACGCACGGGACTTAAAATCCCGAGGCTTCGGCCGTGCCGGTTCGAGTCCGGCAGCGGGCACCATGAAAGTGTTGCGACCCTGAGCAGGTTGCAAAATGGACCTGCAATCCGTAAGCGTCTGTTTGATGCAAGGCCGGACGTTGGAGAAATCATCCAAGATGAGCGGGATCACCGACGGATCTTATGATTTCATCGAGGCTACGCCGGCCCGGTTGCCCGTCCTTCTCTCGTCGCCTCACAGCGGCACGGCATTTCCTGATGAATATCGGGAAGGTCTCGCCGTGAAGGAGGAGGTGCTGCGGCCTCTGGGGGATGGGCCGGTTGATCGGATGTTCGAGCCGGTGTGCGATGACGCTGGCGTTTCGATGATCCGTGCGCGCTACAGTCGTGCAGTGGTCGATCTCAACCGAAAAGCCGATGAGATTGCCCCCGAACTGCTGGCGACACCTGGACACCACAGGCTGCGTGTGACCGACAAGGTGAGGGTTGGTCTTGGTGTCATTCCCACGCGCATCAACAGCATTGCCCTCCATGCCCGGAGCATGAGCGATGAGGAACTGCGTGGGCGTATCGACGGACTCCATGAACCCTATCATGAAGCGATTGATGCGACCATGAGCGATTTGTCGGAAAGGTTCGGTCATGCGTTGCTGGTCGATTGTCATTCCATGCCGTCGGGCATTGCCGTTGTCCAGGGCAGGGCGGTCGACGTTGTGATCGGCGATGCCCACGGTCGCTCGGCGGAACCGGCGTTGGTCGACCTCGCATTCGAGACCTTTGGATCTGCGGGCTTTCTTGTGCGATTGAACCAGCCCTATGCTGGCGGATACATTACCCGGCGGCATGGCCGGCCACGGTTCGGGCGTTCCGCCATCCAGTTCGAGTTCCAGCGCAATCTGTTCATGGATGAGAGCAGTCGACAGCTGCATGAAGGTTCACGCAGGATAACACTGGCAATGCAGGAATTCGTTGGCCGTGCGGGCGCGTGGATCACCGGCCATCGTCGCGCCGTTGTCGCGGCCTGAAGCGAGACTGCACTTGTTCGTTCGTCTTGTATCCGCATTTGGTCTTGTCCTGACCGTAGGGGGCGCCCGGGCCGATTCCCTTCAAAAGCCACCAAGCTATCATATTACTCGACCGGGACAGGTCATGATCGTGACCGAGAAGAGGCGACTCGAGCTGAAGCAAATGCCCGTGAAGCGGGTCCGGCAGTTATGCGGCCCCGATCGGGACAGTGGCTGGCCGTCGCATGGCACGGTACGCAATGTCACCGGCGGGCATCAGCCCGCCGATGGTATGGCGCTGACTTTCATGAAGGCGGCGGCGGCCGTTCTTGCATGGGACAATGCGGCGGCCAAACGTGTCATCGTCAAGCATCTGATTCGCTTCGCCCGCAAGGGCGGCCTGTCACGCCTGCGCGGCGAGATCGACGCCAACACCTACTACAATCTCGACCGTACCCTGTTGCCGATTATCGTCAGCTATAGTTTTGTTCGGGATGACCCGACACTGAAGTCGAAGGATCGGGAGCGCATCGAAGCGTGGCTCGATGGTCTGGTCAGGATGCGGGGACCGAATCGTGTCGTCGATCCGATGCGAATAAGCAGTCGCAACAACCATCGCTACCTGCGTGACAGTGTTACGATGGCGTGGGGAGCTCTCATCGGTGACGATACGCTTTTCCGCGAAGGTATCCGACGGTTTACGATTGCGCTTGGGCAGATGCGTGACGATGGTAGTCTTCCGCTGGAAACCGATCGTGGCCAACTGGCGTTGTTCTATCAGCGTCATGCCATTGCCTCACTGGTAGCCATTGCCGAGATGGCAGCAACCCAGGGATATGATCTCTACACAAAGACGAACAGCCGGGGCGGGCGGCTGGACGACATGATCGGCTTTCTCGCGCGTGGCGTCACCGACCCGTCCGTCCTGGAGCGATATACCCTTGAACCGCAGGATCTGAGTTTTCTTGTCGAGCGTGGGCATGATCGACACTATATGAGCTGGCTTGAGGCTTATGCCGCCCGCTTCCCCGATGACGATAATGTCCGTCTGCTACGCGATGCCATGAAGCGCCTTGGAGCGCGACAGGGAGAGCGTCTCGACGATTATTCAGGCGGGATGACAAGTTGCTTTTTTGCAACAAATTCAACTATAGATTGATTTTGATAAGTTTGATATTGTGCTGCCGAATGTCAGGCCTTTGTGTTCGAGGCGGCAATGCGGCGAGTTTTCCCGGTTCTGATCTGCGTCACTCTTGTCTGGTGCCCTACCGCAGGTCGGGCTGTCATACCTCACGTGTTGCACAAGGCAGGTGAGATACTGGTGTCCATCGAGCAGCGCCGGGATGAGCTTCGGCGGCTCGGTGTCAAGCAGCGTTCTGCCTATTGTGGAGCCGGACCGGTCGAGTGGACACCGGAGCCTGTGGTGCAAACCGTAGGGAGCGAGCGGCAGCCGGGGCAGGATCTTGCGATGAGCCTGATGCGTGCGTCAGCTTTGGTGCTCGCCTTCGATGATGAGGCTGCGCGGCGTGCCATTGTCGATCATCTCGATCTGTGGGCGCGCAACGACGCGTTGCTTGAGCGCGAGACGGAACATCGCGCACGTGTGTTCTACAATCTGGATCGCACCCTGATGCCGATGATTGTCGCCTTTTCCATGGTTCGTGGTGCTGGGGATGTCGACCCGGAACAGTCGGCGAACATCGAGGCGTGGCTGGGCGAACTGGTCGACATGCGACGCGGTCCCAATCGATTCTCGCGGCCGGCACGGACCAGCAGCCGGAACAATCACCGTTATCTTGCCGATAGCGTGACCATGGCCTGGGGCGCATTGACGGGTGATCGTGCGATGTTCGACAAGGGTATCGAGCGGTTCCACATCGCTCTCGGGCAGGCTCGCGACGATGGCAGTCTGCCGCTCGAGACCGCACGGGGAAAGCTGGCCCTTCATTATCAGCGTCATGCTGTCGGCTCGTTGATCAACATCGCCGAAATGGCAAGGTTGCAGGGGGTAGACCTTTATTCGGCGAAGAGCGAACGCGGTCTGACCATTCATGATCTCGTCACCTTCCTCGCGAATGCCATCGACACTCCAGGCCTGCTGGATGGTTATGCTCCCCGGGAACAGAATCTGGGATTTCTCGAAAGGCGTGGGCACGGGCGACACTACATGGCCTGGTTCGAAGCCTATGCCGCGCGGTTCGGTGACAGGAGCAGTGCCCGTCGCCTTGGGCAGATCCTGATCGAACATGGCCATGACGGCGCGCCCATGATTGATGACTATTTCGGCAGTGTGACCACCTGCCTCTTTCGCCCGTTGACGGATATTGCTCCGCTTCCGCCAACGTGAGGTGCCGGTCTTGGGAAGTCTCGGCTAGGTTGTCGCCTTGTTCCTGCCAAGCTGCTAGACAGGATTGCGAATGTCCAGGGAGGGACGGGAAGTGGCCAGCGGCAAACTTACCACACATATTCTCGACACGGCACGTGGATGTCCGGCGAGCGGAATGCATGTCGATCTCTTTCGGATCGAAGGGGCGGAGCGCGGTCATATCACCAGCGTGGTCACCAACCATGACGGCCGCCTCGACAAGCCGCTGCTGGACGGCGCGAGCATGGCGCGTGGCACCTACGAACTGGTGTTTCATGTCGGCCATTACCTCAAGATCTGCGATGTCGATCTGACGGATCCGCCGTTTCTGGATGACGTTCCCCTGCGCTTCGGCATCGCCGATCCGGATCGTCACTATCATGTACCTTTGCTCGTATCTCCTTATGGCTACACGACCTACCGAGGGTCGTAAGCCCGCGGCCGATCTTCGAGGTGCGGTGACATTTCGTTGGGCCATCGCCGGATTTATTGTTTTCACAGCCCGTGCAAATGCACTATTTTCCCGCCCGGTCGCCGGCGTGGCTCAATTGGTAGAGCATCCGCCTTGTAAGCGGGGGGTTGCGGGTTCAAGTCCTGCCGCCGGCACCAGATTCCTGCAACGCTGGTTCATGGAATTCTGTCGAGGTCCATGTCCTCCATGGTCCGGCCGTCGCTGACCGCGAGGACGGCCGGACGATTTCTGGCCTACGGGGTGTCCTTGGCTCCGCCGAAGGCGCCGATGACCGTCGAGGTATCGTTGGCAATCCGGAAGGCGCCGCCGATCTCGTTCTGGTCGGGCCCAAAGAAGCGGCCGTTGCCGCTGCCGACATGACCGGCGCTCGAAGTGAAATCCGAACCGCCAAAGCGGCCGCTGGCCGTGGTAATGCTCATGTCACCGGTATTGACAGTCAGATTGGCATTGGTTGCCGCATTGCGCAATGCCATCGACCCGCTCATCGTCCTGGCGCCGAAATCGACCGAAGCGGACATGGCTCCTGTGTACAGGCCCATGGTCGTGCTGTCGTTCGCGGCAACCTCGATGGCTGTCGCACTTCCCCTGTATGTGGCCGTTCCCGTTGCCGGAACGGATGTCTGGGCACCGCCGAAGAAGCTTGCAGCATCCGTGACGAGGCCCCGCTCATTGGCCAGGAGCGTATCGATGTCGCCTTGCGCCCAGACGCCGAATGCCGTGTAGTTCAGTGACTTGTCGGCGCTGTTGGCGATCATCACCGTATCGCCCGTGCCGCCGTATTTCACATAGACATTGAAGCCGTCATAGCTGCTCACCGGGGCGTCGTTCATGGTGGCGATGCTGCCGCGGCCGGTAACCTTGATCGTAGGGCGAAACGAGCCGTCGAACAGGATATCGGTCGTGGCGCCGTTGAGCGACAGCGAGCCGTTGGCAGTGTTGGGAGCGGCGGCAAACTCGATCGATGGCCGTGCCTCGCCGATGAGCGAGCCGACGTCGTTACCTCCTCCATTGACGGTCGGCGAAGCGGGGCCGTTGTCGTGACCTCCCCCTCCACCGCCGCTGCAGGCTGCCATTCCGGCAGACAGGAGAACGCAAAATGAAGACCTGAGGATCTTTGACATGATGTCATCCTAGTTGTGTAAAAATAATATGAAATTTTATTAAAATTTTATCAATTATTTTTAATAGATAAAAATAAAGTCAACTATTAAACTTTAAGTATTTATTTTGATAAAAATATATTGTATTATTTCAAGCAATAATATCCCAAAATACAAGGATTTCAGGTTTGGTATGCTATAGGGTTGCTGTGATTATTGAATCAACGTCCGCCAGATACATCGATGATTGTACCAGTGACGTAGGACGCTCTTTCCGACAAGAACCAGATAGCGGCTTCAGCCACTTCCTCGGCCGTCCCGCCACGACCGATGGGCACGCCTGGTCCGAACCGGCCGATGCGATCCTCCACGCCTGTCTCCCGTTGCATGTCGGTATCGATCAGGCCGGGGCGAATGCCGTTCACTCGGACGCCATCGCCGGCGGCCTCGCGGCCCAGACCTTCGGTAAGGACATCGATTCCTCCCTTGGCGGCTGCATAGGGAATAAATCCTCCGACGCCAAACAACGGAGCCGCGCGCGAGGAAATGTTGACGATTGCGCCGCCCCTGCCGCCATGGGAACGTCCCATGCGTCGAACAGCTTCGGCGTTCGCAACCAGGTGAGCGGTGAGATCGACGTCAATGATGCGGCGAATAGTCTCGACTGTGATCTCGCTCAGCGGCTGCCCCTCATGGATAATGCCGCTGTTGGAAACAAACGCATCCACAGGACCCAGCATTCGCTCGGTTTCATCAAACATGGCGATGATCTGTGCAGGATCGGCGGTATTTGCCTGAATGATAACGCCGCGGGCACCCGATTGCCTGACATCGGCCAGGACAGCTTCGGCGCTGGCTTTCTCCTTGCGGTAGACGATGGCGACGTCATAATCGCCTTTCGCTCCCAGCCGACAGATGGCAGCGCCGATCCCGCGGCTTCCGCCGGTCACGAGCAAGGTTTTACGCATCTGTCGACAGTCCTCTTTTCATCCGCGTTTCAGGGGGCCGATCAGGACCGACCGTAGGAATCCTCTCGACGAACGATGTCATTCTCATCGAGAATTTCGCCCTGCTGCACCTCGATGAACTCCATGACCTCGTCGAATGGGTTGGCTGCACGATGCCAGGTCTCGACGGGGATGTGCACATGTGCGCCGACATCATGGTCGGAAGTTTCGTCGCCGTTGGTCACTCGCGCCTTCCCGGCGACGATGACCCAGTGCTCGCTGCGGTGATGGTGCAGCTGCAACGACAACACGCCACCGGGCTTCACGGTGATACGTTTCACGATGAAGCCATCACCGGTTTCGAGAACTTCCCAGCGTCCCCACGGACGATTGTCAGCTTCACCGCGAGCATATCGAACGTCGGCCATCCAATCTCTCCCAAATGGCAATTGCCGCTGAAACTACCGGCAATGAACGCTGGCGTCATCCACTCAGCGTACTGCCGTATCGTGTTGGAACGTACCTGAATGCATTCTTCAACCGTGCATTCAGGCTGGACCGCTTCAATCTATCCCAAGCGACGGTTACCGGTTGCCACCTTTATCCGGAAGGGAAGATTTTGAACGGCCTCACTGGGGCGCCGCCTTCTGCGAAAATGCATCCACTTCCAGGCTGACCTGAACGTGTTCCCCGACTTCAGCCCCGGATGATCGTTCGGTGGTCAACGTGATACGATCGGCGAGCATCACCGGTTCGCTGGTTTCCACGGAATGAAGTATGTCCCGAAGCCCGGACATGGACACCACGAAATCGATGCGAACCGCAATCTGCACGAATGGCTCGGCATCGCGTGGTTGCACGACCTGCGTCTGGCTGATGACGCCTCCCGCCGACTCGACCATGACGGTGACTAGGCCCTGCAGTTCGGCACCGGCCAGTGCTGCGGTGTCGCCATGCAGGAGCAGGGCTTCGATTGGGCTTGTCCGTTCGAGCAAGCGGGCTTCCGCCAGCAACTCCTCGCGTGTCGAGATCCGTTTCTCCAGTTCGCTCACCCGCAATTCGACCTGCCTCAGTTCTTCGCTTTCACGGGAAAATCGATCGTATGGGAACCAGACCATGGCCGTCAGAACGACGGCTGCGGCCAGCGCCGCCAGGATCCGTCGGGTCATGAGATTCAAGGATCAGTCTCCGCACCGGTGTCGATCCGATCGACCCGCGCTCCGATGGAAAAGGCATCGACCTCGACCTCTCGGTCCCCGACCAGCATCTTCTGCCGGGTGCTGGGAGAGCGGAACTCGGCCGCCGAGAGATATGTCGAGGCCTCTATGATTCCCAGCAGCGACGACGCATCGGGCGAGTATCCTGTCGCGGTCAGCTCGTCGCCATCAATCGACAACCGCGTCAACCATACATCGTCAGGGATGGTGGCGCTGAGTTCATCGATGAGCGCAAGCGTCGAAGGCGTCGAGGCCTTCCGTTGGTAGATATAATCGGCTTCGCCACGTAACTGGTCGATGCGTGCATGCAATTCGGGCACATCAGCCAACCGCTGCTGCAACGCATCGGCCAACCGCTGCCTTTCGTCGATCTTCTGGGACTGGATCCAGTACTGATAGCCGCCAATACCGGCAACGACGGCCAGGATCAGGCCCAGCACGACAAGGGCGGCCGGAACCAGGCGCGACGGGCGATCGAAGCTGGCCCGCTGGCGCAGGTCGTAACGCGGCTCGCTAAAGGGGTCGCTGTCGGCGAGGTCCACGGAATGTGCAGTCAGGCCAAGTGCGGCGAGAGCCTCCACGGCTTCGTCGACGATGCGGCGCGGAACGACCGTCAGCTCGATTTCCATCTGCCCGCCATCAAGTCGGGCGCCGGGATACGCATCAAAATAGACCTGTTGCTCGCTCCACGGGGTCAGCATGTCGAGGCGATGGGCCATGACCGCGCGCAACTCGGCGTTGCCCACATGGGGTAGGGTATCGGTGCAGCGCAGCCCCTTGTCAGCCGCAAGTCGGAGTACTATGGGCAGATCGCTCTCGCCTATCTCGCGCAGCAGCATTTCGGAACGGGTATCGAGGTGTTCGCCGCGTTCGTGCTCGATCTCAACCGAACCCAGTTCCTGAGACTTGCGGGGAGTGCGCCGGACGAGATTGACCAGGCGGCCATCATATAGGGCCAGCACGCAGGAGCGAATAGGCTGCTCGACTCGTGCGCGCGGTACAACACCATCCATGTCGATCCATCGGCGTGATGTTTCAGAGGCCATGTTCAACCTTTGTTTGACCCGCTATCGCGCGGCAATAACCAGCCCTGATAGTCCATGATTTCATAGTCGCGTCCGGATGTCGTCGGGTATACCCATGCGATGGCCACGGCCCTGCTTGTGAAACCGCCATCGACTACCGCCTGAAGGTCGATCCTGTAAAGTCCGCTGCTGTCGGTTGTGAAGGGGGGAGGCTGATTGTCTTCCTCCGTGAGCGGGCCGGTGCCGACATCCAGCCCCTGGGCGAGATCGTGGGCGCGGAATACCGATGCGCTGGCGCCGGAAAGATCGATTTCGTCACTTCCGGTTTCTGTTGTCACCATTGGCTCCAGCCGTTTCGCTATGTCAGGGGTCATGCCGAGCACGAGGCGCAACTGGCCAGCATAGCGAAATGGCCCGTTGGCCGGGGCATAGCCGAGTTCGGCTCGTCTGTAGTCGCTTTCCTCGGCACCCTGCGGATGACGGAGATCATTCTCGTCACGCCAGTCGAGGATCGCATCGGTCAGTTTCGCGGCCTCGTCACGATCTTCAACGGCCGTGCTCACGAGTCCGCCAATCAGTTCGTCCGATGCGCCATTGAGGTCGATCCGTCCGGATTCGGCGGTCGTGAGCACGCTCACCGCGACGTCATCGAACTTCAGCTCGAGCTTTCCATCCGGATGAACCGTCTGTCCACGAAGCTGTTCGACTGCCACTTCGAGAGCGCTGTCAATGGCCACCTTCGCCCGCAGGCGGGCTATCGCCACGTGGGTATCGAGCACGATCGCATTGCGGCTGGCGGACATGCCGGTAACGAGAAGAGTGATCGCCGTGATCAACCAGAGAACGAAGATCAGCGCAGCGCCTCTCTCCCCGACCCGCATCACTTCATTCAGGGGTGGTGCCGAACTCACAGCTCGCCGCACCCTTCCTGGGCAAGATCCGCATTCGAGCTGGCACAACCCGGAGGTGCTGTCAGCTTCAATGCAGCAATGATGGGTGCGCGAGCCGGATCGTCAAAGACCAGGCGTACAGCGAGCGGCAACCGCCGTTCATCCTTCCAGTGATCCTCCCAGGCAGGAGCGTCATCGGAATCCTCAGGTCGACGCAGATAGCCGAAATGCGCCTTTCCCACATGGTCCAGCAATGTACGCTCGGTGATATTTCCATCGAGTTCGAGATCGGGATAATCCGGTGCCGCACCGGCAATGCGCACGATGAGCGAACCCGTTTGACCGTCGATCTCGAATTGTGTCGTGATCAATGCTCTCCCGTGTTCGTAGCCTGGTCGCAGAGACAGGAACCGCAGCGAGTGCTGATCGCCCTCGAAGCCGACGCGGTATTCACCTGTGTTGCCGATATTGAGGTAGAGCGCAGCTTCCAGTCGGTCGGTCACGAAGGAACGTGCGAGCGTTTCCTCGAAGACCGCTTCCGCATGCTCGCTTATCCGGTCGCTGGCACGGGTGAATATCTGGCTGCTCGAACCTACAAGTGCGACCACGACAGCGAGCAGTGCCAGTGATATCAAGACTTCGATCAGTGTGAAACCGGCCTGTCGTCGTGGCACGGATACGGATTGGCGTGGTGGTGACCGATGGCGATGCGTCATTGTTTGTCACCGGGCGGCAGATGCAGGCGAATGATGCCGGCAATCTCCAGATTGGTATTATCTTCGTCTCGCAATTTCAGGCGAATGCGGCGCAAAGGCGTGGGCTGCGTCACTTCCAGATCGTCGGCATTCTCCTCCTCGATATCGATCGCGATGTCGTCGGGCCAGTCGAAGGTGAGGGCATGGGCACTCGTCTGCCCGGTCAGACGCAGATCATTCATGGCGGCCTCGGCCAGCGTGGTGAGCCTGACCAACCGTTCCCGAGAGCTGGTGGTCGCCACCGCACCGCCGACGATACGATAGGCTGTCGCAAGCGACAGGCTCAGGATCGTGAGCGCCACCAGCAGTTCGAGCAGGCTGAAGCCGGCGTTGGAATGGCTGCGATGCCGGACCGCTTCAACCATTGCCGAAGCCGATGCGACCGGTGAGCCAATCGACAAGAACGTGCCGTTGTTCGTTTTTCGACCGGATGACGAGTTCCGCTCCGGAACTGGCGCCATTGGGCAACAGCACGATACCGCCCTCTTCCATTCCTTCGAGCTCCATGTCGGCTGGCACCAGCATCGCCAGATCGGCGTCATCGATCTCGCGAGGGACGCCGCTGCGCATGGCGTCGATACGGGCTTCCCGCAGCCTGTTCACCACGGAGATGGCGACATCATCGATGTTGCGCCGCCCCAATGCGGCGATGCTGGGGAAAACGACAGCGGTTACCATGCCAAGCAGCAGCATGGCCACCATCAACTCGATGAGCGTGAAACCCGCGTCATTCTTTCCAGCTGGTGACATCACTGGCTTCGCCGTCGCCACCTGGAACACCGTCGGCGCCCAGCGTGGAGAGGTCATAGTCGCCGTGGTCGCCGGGCGATTTATAGACATAGGCGTTGCCCCACGGGTCCAGCGGTACGCCCTTGGAGTCGAGATAGGGACCATTCCAGCCCTTGACGTCCGCAGGCGCTGCAATCAAGGCCTCCAACCCATCGGCGGTCTTGGGGTACGAACCGCTGTCGAGTCGATAAAGATCGAGCGCCTGGCTGATGCCGTCGACCTGCAACCGCGCCGTATCGCTCTTCGCGCTCGACAGATAGCCCAATACCCGCGGACCGACGAGTGCGCCAAGCAGGCCGAGTATGACGAGCACGACGAGGATTTCGACAAGAGTGAAGCCAGCTTCACCGCGAATGCGCCGGTGACACTCTTGGGTGGAGTGCTGTTGCTTTCTCACCATGACCTCATGCTGCTGAAGACGGAAATTCTGTTCCGGATTGGGGGGAGTCGCGAACTCAATTGAAGATTTCAAGTCGCCGATGTTCGCCCCCTGCTTCGAGATCAAGCGATGTATCGCTGATACCCACGACACGCCACCCATTGATTTCATCGCCACTCCGGATCGCTTCGACAAACTCGCCGTCGTCGCGCATGATCAGGGCCAGCGTCTCGCCATGGCGCCTCAGTGAGCCAACGAGGGAAATGGCCGGCTCAGTCGGTTCTTCAGGGATTTCTGAACCGGCAGCCGGCTCGATATCCTCCTCGGGCACATATTCAACCGCAACGATCACAGGTTCGGATGGCTTGCGCAGCGGCGAAAACAGAGGGCGTTGAACTATGGCCGAGAATGACGTGGCAGGTGGCAAGGCATGCTTGTTGTCCTTGATGCTCGGCAAGTCGGGAATGTCCAGAAGCCGGGCCGGTACCGCCGGGAGCTCCCGTGACGGTGATGCAGCAATCGCGACTTGCGATGGTTGTTGTTCACTGTCGAGCGCTACCAGACCGAGCGCCAGGACACCGACCACAACCACGGTCTTGCTGACGGGGTGCCATTGTCTCACGAGTGATGCCTAGTTCCGTAAACGTAAAGAGGTGTGACTCTTCTGCTGTCACCCAGTACGACGATGTCGAATTCGACCGACAGAATCCACTAACCGGCATATCTCGTCAACCTTGGTTTGATTATCCGCCGCCAGTTCGCCATTTCCCAGCCAAAGAGAATTTTCAAATCCGACACGAATGTCACCACCGAGACAGGCCGCGGCGGTAAGGCAGGCCGTCTCTTCCTTGCCGAAAGCGCAAACCATCCATCGGCCCCGGCCGTCATGTGCCGCGAGGTATTCGAGCAGCGCCCTCGGCTCGACCACCTGACCTGCTTCGAGATACCGGCCGAGAACGAAGATTACCGAAGGATCATCGAAGGGAATAATGCCACGTGCCCGCAGCACGTTGAATCGCCTGATGTCATCGGGATCGTAGAGGATGAACTGCGGCTCGATTCCGCGTTGCTTCATCCACAACAGGAATGATGCCACCGTACTCGTGGCGGCATCGTTCGGGATGATTTCGCGCAGGGCCAGGGAAACTTCGTCGGGGCATAACGTGCGAACCGCGTCCATTTGCTGTTCTGGCGTATATTTGCCGGCAGCTTCGGTGGTGATCTGAATGCGCATGGCATCACCGACCGCGCGCCGGACATGGAGGATGTAGGTCTCGTAGATGTGCCTGGCGAGCGTGTGTTCGCCCCTGCCATCGCGAGCGTGCAGATGGATCGAATCGGCACCGGCCTCAAGGCAGGCGGCTGCCGTGGAAGCCATCTCCACGGGTGTCATCGGCAGGGCGGGATGATCGCGTTTTGTCAGCCTTGCCCCATTCGGTGCAACCATGATCCGACACGGACGATCCAGATCCGGTCGCATGTCAGTCGACCTTGTCGAGGACGGAGTCGACCGCTCGCCCGAGCTTTTCGACCAGTTCGTCGATCTGTGGTTCTGTGAGAATGAACGGTGGCGCAAGAAGGATATGGTCACCGCGACGGCCGTCGATCGTGCCGCCCATCGGGTAACAGATCAGCCCCTCGGCCATGGCCGCCTTCTTGATGCGGGCGTGGATTGAATGCGACGGATCGAACGGCGCCTTGGTCGACCTGTCGGCGACAATCTCGACTCCACGAAAGAGCCCGCGACCGCGAATATCGCCAACAAACGGATGGTTACCGAAACGATCATGCAGGGCTTCGTCGACCTTGTCACCCAGGTAGCGGACCCGCTCCAGCAGATTGTCCTCGTCGATGACAGTCTGCACCGCAAGGGCGGCAGCGCAGGCCGTGGGGTGGGCCATGTAGGTATGGCCATGCTGGAAGAAGCCCGAGCCATCACGGATCGCATCACTGATGCGCCGATGCACCAGCGTGGCACCGATCGGCTGGTAGCCGGCACCCAGTCCCTTGGCGATGGTGATGATGTCGGGAGCGACGCCATCGACTTCACATGCAAACAGATGGCCCGTGCGGCCCATGCCGCACATGACCTCGTCGAGAATCATCAAAATTCCGTGACGATCGAGGACTTCCTTGATCTTGCGAAAATAGCCCGATATCGCGGGAACGGCACCGAGGGTGGCACCCACAACGGGCTCGGCGATGAACGCCAGCACGGTTTCCGGACCGACCTTCTCCAGATGGGCCTCGAGCTCGGCCACCAGCCGGTCGACAAAGGCATCGTCGTGCTCGTTCTCACGCTGTTCCCGATACGCATAGCAGGGTGTGAGGTGGTCCGCGTCCATGAGGATCGGCTCGAACTGGGCGCGCCGCCACTGATTGCCTCCAACGGCCAGGGCACCCAGTGTGTTCCCATGATAACTCTGCCTTCGTGCAATGAACCGGCGACGTTGCGGTTGTCCTGTCTCGATATAATATTGCCGGGCCATCTTGAGTGCCGCTTCGACGGCTTCCGAGCCGCCTGACACGAAGTAGACGAGGTCAATGCCTTCGGGCGCCCTTGCCACCAGATGGTCGGCAAGTGCCTCGGCGGGATCCGTGGTGAAGAATCCCGTGTGCGCGAAGGGGATATGATCCAGCTGCTGCTTGATCGCCTCGATGACCCGTGTCTCGCTGTGCCCCAGGCACGAAACGGCAGCACCGCCCGAGGCGTCGAGATACCGCTTGCCGTCCTTATCCTCGATATAGGCACCGTCACCGCGAGCGGCACGCGGGTAGGCCTGCTTCAGGTGGCGATAGAATACATGGCTCATGGTTTTCTCCCGAAGAAGTGGACCATCGGCGCGAAAGCTGTTCAGAATGCCTTGTAGGCGGCGAGATCGTCGTTGGCTGTATTGGTGAGCTGTTCGTCGAGTTGCCGCAGCAGGTCGTTGATGAGCGCCTCTGAAATCGCGTCCTGTTCGATCACATCGAGTCCCTCGGGTACGGCCCTCGTTCGGGCGACCTTCACCTCGGCAAAGGCCGTCTCCACGCCCAGTCCGTCCGTGATCGAAAGTCTTACGGCCAGTTCAGCCTCGAAATCGGCATCGGGCTCGCTGACAAAAAAGTCCATGAAGCCACTTGTCTTCGCCCGGGAATGTTCGATCACGGTGGCCTCAGTGACGACGGCATTGAGGGTTCCACTGCCACCGCCTGCCAGCAACCGGGTCTGCAGGAAGGATTTGGCGGCTTCACCCAGTCTTGCGCTGCGACGGCGGTCCTTGAATGTACCGCTGGCCGGAGGCGACGCTTCGATCGACTCGTGAATTTCGTTGACCGTAAGGGTGATCGGCGCCCGGCTGCTGGTTGTCACGGCAGGCTCGATATCCGCGGACGAGCGGCAGGCTGTGAGCACGACAAGCAGGGCAAACGCCACATATCTCGCCATCAATTCGGTAGCCCTCTCATGATGTCACTCAGATTCTGATCATCGAAGCGGTAGATCTTGCTGCAGAATTCACAGGTCACCGTGATCCTGCCGTCATTGTCTCGCATGTCCTCGATCTCGGTGGCGCCGAACTGACGCAGCATGTTCTTCACGCGATCGACGTTGCACGAGCACTCAAAAGCGAGTGTCAACGGCGGAAATGCGCGTACGCCGTCCTCATGAAAAAGTCTTATCAGCAGGTCGTCGAGTGGTAACGATTTATTTACCAGTTCGTGATCGGTCAATGTCTGCAGCAGCAGCATGGTCCGCCGCCAATCGTCATCCCGGCGCGCCGAGGCAATATCCGCAGGACCCTCGCCGGGCATTGCCTGGACGATCACTGCTCCTGCGCACCAAGTCTCATGGACCGGATCATGATGGATCGCAGAACGGATACCTGTGGGAACCTGCTCGGATTGCTGAAAATAGGCGAGCATCGCATCCTGAAGCGAGCGGCGGCCAAGTTCCACGATACCTTGGTAGACCTGCCCGCCATGTGCCGTCTGATCGACGGTCAGTGCCATCAGTCCCTTGCCGAGAAGGCATTCGAGTCCGGGCATGGCCTCACCGCCTGCGGCCGCGACCGCAGCGGCATCGAAACTCGCATGGCCGCGCATCGCTCCCGAATTGGTAACATCGGCAACCATCATGCCGACCGGACCGTCGCCGCGAAGCTGAAGGCTGAACATGCCTTCGAACTTGAGCCCACCGGCAAAACCCGCTGCCAGCACCATCAATTCGCCCAGCAGGAGCGAGACGGGCTCCGGATAGCCGTGTGAACCGAGGACGTGGTCGACGACAGCGCCGAGGCGCACAGCACGGCCACGCAGCTGCGTCCGCTCAATCTGGAACGGGCGGAGAACATCGGAGATGGGGCGCAGGTCGGACATGAACGTTACTTAGCAGTTCGGCGTCCGGGAGGCGACGGTCTTGCACATGCCAGATCAGTTCAATGTTCTTCGAGGCACCAGGCCATGATGGCCTTCTGCGCATGCAGTCGATTTTCCGCCTCGTCGAATACGACCGATTGCGGACCGTCAATGACGGAAGCCGACATCTCCTCACCGCGATGAGCCGGCAGGCAGTGCATGAAGATGGCATCACGTGCGGCGTGACGCATGAGCGCATCATTCACCTGATAGGGCTTGAGGATCTCGTGCCGGCGGTCCGTATCGTCGTCGCCCATCGACACCCAGGTATCCGTGATGACGGCATCCGCACCGGCTACGGCCTCGACGGGATCGGTCGTCACCGCGATGTGGCATTGATGATCGCGGGCCCAGTCGATATCGGCCGTTGCCGGAGCGAGTTCGGCGGGGCCTGCAAGTCGCAGGTCAAAACCGAAACGCACGGCGGCATGAATGAATGAACGTCCCATATTGTTGGCGATATCGCCGACATAGGCGATCCGCCTGCCGCGCACGGATCCCAGCTTCTCGCGAATCGTCAGCACATCGGCCATCAACTGGCACGGGTGGCTGTCGTCAGTCAGGCCATTGATCACCGGCACCGTGGCAAATTCGGCAAGTTCGGTCAGCTTGTGATGGGCATCCGTGCGGATCATGATGAGATCGACGTAGCGCGACAGGACGCGGGCGGTGTCCGCGACCGTTTCCCCGCGCCCCATCTGCATCTCCCGGCTCGACAGCATGATGGCCTGGCCGCCGAGCTGATAGGCCGCCACTTCGAACGAGACGCGGGTACGTGTCGACGATTTTTCAAAGATCATCGCCAGGGTCTTGCCCGCCAGTGGCTTGCTGCAATCCCGCCCGCTCTTCATTTCTTCCGCGCGGTCGAGAATGGCCGCAAGCACGTCCCCCGAATGATCGCAAAGATCGAGAAAATGTCTCATGACTTCATGGACCGGCAGGTCTCCTCGATGATGCCGACGGCAATGTCGGTCTCTTCGTCAGTGATGATGAGCGGTGGCAGCAGGCGCACGATATTGTCCGCGGCGGGCACGCTCAACAGGCCATTTTCACGCAATCGGGCGTTAAATTCCAGATGCGGGACAACGCATTTCATGCCGAGCATCAGCCCTTCGCCGCGAATGCCTTCGAGCACATCGGGATGAGCTGAAACCACGCTTTCCAGTCGCTCGCGCAGATAGCGTCCGCGTTCGACCACGCCATCGAGGAAGCCGTCGGCCAGCATGATGTCCAGTACGGCGTTGGCAGCCGCTGTCGCCAGTGGATTGCCGCCGAAGGTGGAACCGTGTGTCGAGGTTGTCATGCCGGACGCAGCGCGCGCTGTCGCGAGACACGCACCGATCGGGAAACCTCCGCCAAGCCCCTTGGCCGAGCCCATGATGTCGGGACTGACACCGGCCACCTGATGGGCGAACAGCTTGCCCGTCCGGCCCATGCCGCACTGCACTTCGTCGAAGATCAGCAGGATGTCATGTTCGTCACACAGCTGTCGCAGGCCCTTGAGGCACTCTTGCGGAACGGGACGGATGCCACCTTCTCCCTGTACCGGTTCGATCATGATGGCCGCCGTCTGATCCGTGATGGCATCGCGTACCATCTGGTGATCGGCAAAGGGGACCTGGTCGAAGCCGTCGAGCAGGGGGGCGAAGCCCTCGGTCAGGCGATTTTCTCCCGCAGCCGAAATGGTCGCCATGGTGCGCCCGTGGAAGCTGCCCTGGAAGGTGATGATGCGATGGCGCCCGGCCTGCCCGCGGGCCCAGTGAAACCGCCGGGCCATCTTGATGCAGGCCTCCATCGCCTCCGCACCCGAATTGCATACGAACACGGTTTCGGCAAAGCTGTTTGCAACGAGTCGATCCGCCAGCCGTTCGAGATGGTCGATGCGGAACAGGTTGGAGACATGCCACACACGGTCGATCTGTTCGTGGAGGACCTTCACCAGATGTGGATGGGCGTGGCCAAGACCGGTAACGGCAATGCCGCTGGCGAAGTCGAGAAACTTCCGCCCGTCCCTGGTGAACAGCCAGGCACCCTCGCCATGGTCGAACACCAGATCGATACGCTTGTAGACGGGCAGCAGACTGGGAATGGCTTCGTTCTTGGTCATGTCGGACGTTTCTTTGCGCATGGGATATGAACGGATTCAGCCGTTGCCGGTGCGGTCGCCCACCCCTGGCGGCCACACCGGCCCTCAGGCCTTGAGTTTGTAGCCTATGCGAAGCAGGTGCAAAGCAAAGAACCAAAGCCCGCAATTCAAGAGGGCCAGAAAGATGATGCCGACCCAGATGGAGCCGTCCGCATGTGCGGTGAAGCCATAGCGGACGCCGTCGATCATGTAGAAGAACGGATTGGCCAGCGCTATGGCGTGGAATACTCCCGGGAGTTGCTGCACGGAATAAAAGGTTCCCGACAGGAAGGATAGCGGTGTGATGACAAAATTGGTCACGGCAGCCATCTGGTCGAATTTCTCCGCCCATAGGGCAGCCATGAAGCCCAGAAGGGCGAGCATCACTGACGCTAGCAGGGTGAACACAATCACCAGGGTCCAGCTGTACGGCATCACGTTGACGAACGACAGCATGGCCAGCCACACCGCGATGCCCACCAGAAAGCCGCGTGTCACACCGCCGGCGATCACGCCGAAAAGCAACTCGCCGGATGAGAGTGGCGGCATCAGGTAATCGACGATGTTCCCCTGGACTTTGGCGATCATGATCGAGGATGAGGTATTGGCAAAGGCGTTTTGAACCACTGCCATCATGATCAGCCCGGGCGCGAGGAATTCAAGGAAGTGCAGGTCGCCGACCATTCGTCCGGATCGGCCCAGTGCGAGCGTGAAGATGGCAAGGAAGATGAGCGTGGTCACCACCGGTGCCATGACCGTCTGGGTCACGACCTTGAGAAAGCGCCAGACCTCCTTGCAGTAGAGTGTCCAGAGACCGATGAAGTTGATGTCGCCGACCGTGCCGAAGGTGCTGCCGTCATCGGGCAGATCGATGTCCGGTGCGACCTGTCTTGTCTGGCTCAATCCTGCCTCCGTTGCTGGCCTTGCCCCGCGTGGAGGATCTCCGGCCTGAATCTCTGGCGGAGAACACTCGCGGCACGCTGGAAGGCTCCTTTGAAGGGGGCTCTAGTAATCCAAGCTCCATTCGATGCCAACACCGGTCTGCGCGTTCTCGTTGACCTCGGTGTTGACGGTGATGTTGTCGGTGAGTTCGATTTCGACCGTTGCCTTGCCGCTGCCGGAGGCGATGCCGCGTTCGACTTCAAGAAACACTCCATCGGCAATATACTTCCCGGCCTTGGCTGTTGCACCGCCGGTGTCGTCGCTACCGACGTCGAGCGTGTCGAGGCCGACGGCGTCGCGGAGCCTTCCGATCGTGCCCGGACCGCCGCCTTCGAGTGTGCGCACCGCTGCGGCGAGGCGCAGGCCCTGGGCCGGCGTGATCGAGGATATGTCACGCTTGAACAGCAGATCGGCGAGAATCTCGTCCTGGGGGCGATCGGGTTCGCTTGACAGTTCCAGGTCGGGCTTGGTCGCCGGGCCGGTGATAGTGATGACACCCACCAGTTGTTCACCCTGTGCCGCGGCAGTGATTTCGATGTTCGGAATGATGTCGCCACTGAAGCTGATCTGCCCCTTGCGAATATCGAACCGACGGTCGAGAAAATCCACATAGCCACGCCGGAAATCGATCGAGCCGGCAATACTCGGATTGGTCGCAGTGCCAGTGATATCCAGTGATCCGCCCCATTCCGACTCGACACCCCGTCCACGGACAAACAGTTTCGATGGCGCCTGAAAATCGATGTCCAGCGAGAGCTTGTAGGCGGGAGCGGGCCGTTGGGGTTTCCTGTTCCGGTTCGCGGCAGCATCCGTGCCCTTGCCGATTTCGATCACGTCCAGCTTGACAGGGTCAATGGCACCTCCGCCGGGGATCTGGAGATTCGCCGAATCGAGATTGACTTTTCCCTTGATGGCCGCACTCTGCTTGTTGCCCTTGATCGACAGGTCGGATGTCACGAAGGCGGTGCCCAGATCGCTCTCCAGCACGCGCATTCCCTTGCTTGTCAATTTGATATCGAAGGGGAGACGTCCACTCATGTCGATATTGGCCGAGCCGGAAAGGCCGATGCGGCCCGTCGCGCCGTCCGTCGCTTCGAGCTTGGCGATGTTGATGCTCTGACCCTTGGCTTCGAGGCGCATCCGTGTGTTGACCAGCGCGAAGCCGCTTGCAGCGTCCAGGAACTGGCCGTTGTCGAGGATCATGCTGCCATCGAGCAGGGGGCGGTTGAGGCGACCACCTATCGCGAGATCAACATCAATGATGCCGCTGACACGCTGGCCATCGAGCGATGCGAGCAGCGACAGCTGTCCCATATCGAGCTTGGCGTTGACCTTCCCGTCCAGTGGAGCGTTGCTCGCGAGATCGAAGGCGAATGGTTCGAGCGTCAGCTTGAGCGGGATGGTCAGCGTGATCTTGCCGGGCTCCGGTGACATGCCATCCACCGACACGTCCAGCGCCATGCGTCCGCTGTCTATTTTCGCGTTGATGTCGGCACCAAAACCCGGTTTATTTGTGTAAAATGGGTCCCCGGGCTTCACGCCATCGAGATTGAGGGCGAGCGAGATGGCGGGTTTCGAGGTCGTACCCGTCAGTTTCAGGTCCCCCTTGGCCGTGCCTGTCAGTTGAGGTGCGCCGAACGATGCAAGCATCGAAAGCGGGAGCGTTCCCAATTGGATATGACCGTCGATCCGACCCTTTCCCATCGTCGCGTTGCCTTCGATCCGGGCATCGCCAACGACGAGGTCGAGCTTGTCAACGTTCACGTCGCCATTGTCGAGGATGACTTTGGCGGGGGAACGCAGTGAAATGTCCTGGCCTGCTGCACGCCCGGTGAGCCTGTCGAGATAGATCTCCCTTTTCTCCCCCTTGATCGACAGTCTCGCTTCGGTATCGATGTTGAACTTATCCTTTTGCTGTTGACCTTCGGCATTGGCCTTCAGTGTCAGCATGTCGAGATCGCCGCCGACATTGACTGTCGCCGAGGTGATGTCGAGGCCGGGCTGGCTGAAATGCGCGAGGCCGATCCTGCCGTCGACACCGAGTTTGCCCAGTGCATCCTTCACCGTGGCGTCGACGTCGAGGCCCGTGACGTCGCCAAAGCTGCCCGACAGCGCAGGTATCCTGATTTTCGCCGCGGCATCCTGCTGTCCCTGATTGCCCGACAGGGCGACATCGACGTCCAGTGCCCCCGTGAGGCCCTGCCTGAGCCACGGTTCGAGAGCGGAGAGGTCGCTGATCCCGCCCTTGAGATTTCCGCTGGCCAACCTGGATTTGAGATCGACGGCCAGATCGCCGGCAATATCCGTCGCGGGTCCGGAAAGCTTCAGTCCCGAAAGGTTAACCGACTGTGGGGTAAGTATGTATTCGCTGGATAATGAAAGCACATGCGAGAATTGTTCGGCTTCAAGAGCGACCTTGCCGCCGAGTTTATCGGCAGGACCGGATGATGTGGCATCGAGGGTGATGCGATCGAAGCTCTGGTCGGCTGCGATCAGTTTGGAAATCTCGGCATGCGCATTGACCTGCGGTGCCGACAGACTGCCCGCGAGCTTGATGTCGGCCGCTACCTTGCCTCCAAGTTGCTGCTTTGCCAGATCGTTGAATGCTGACAGGGCCGGAACATCGAGGACGATCCGGCCACCGAGAGCTTTCGCCTTGTCGAGACCAAGTGCAAGGTCGCCCTTGAGCGATGCCGAGGCCGCATGAACGTCAAGACCCTTGACTTCGACTCTTTGCCCCTGGACGAACCGTGCCTTTGCGGCCAGGCCGGGCGTGCTGCCGACAACACCATCGGCACCGCCGGGAATGCCGGCAATTCCCTTGGTATTCAGTGTAATGTCCGCGTCGATCTCTTTTGCTTGCTCGCCGATCTTCGCATCGATGAGAAGATTTGCAGAACCGGAAATTTTCAGCCCCTGTGGGGCCATCGGGCCCAGGCCGTGGATGAGGCCTGCCAGATCGTTGACACCAAGCCTGATTGCCGCCGGTCCTGCGAGGCTGGGCATGTCGAGCTGTGCCGTGGCATTCAGGTCGACATGCTGGCCGACCACTTCGAGTTGCCGGACGACAGCCTGGCCTTCGAGTGGCAGATGGGCGTCGAGAGCCAGGGTGAGCGAATCTTCCGGGCGAAGCGGCTGGCCCCCCTGTTCGAGGCCCTGGATGGTCATGCCACCCTTGGCATCCATGCCCTTGAAGCCCTCATTGAGGGGGGAGAGAAGGGCGAGGTCAAAGCGTCCCTCGATCGTTTGGGCGAGAAAATCCGCACCGCTAAGGTCCGATCCGTCCAGATTGACCTCGATCGCCGGGTTGTCGAACGTGCCCACGGCATTCAGGACGAGACTGGCGGTGCCACCCAGAGGCGTGCCGGCCAGTTGACTCAACCGGTCGAGATTTTCGACATTGGCAGTGATCGAACCATCGAAAGTATTGTCATCCAGCGACGCGCTGGCCTTGCCATCCACCGTGAGCAGGGCGGCGCGAACCTTGAGTCGCTCCAGCTTGACCTGACCCGGTGCGGGAATGCCCGCTTTCAGGTCGAGATTGAGGCTGTCACCAACCAGATCGGCGAATTTCCGGGGAACGAGATCCGATGACGGGATGATCTCGGCGGCAAGATCGATGTCCGGTGTATCTGTATATTGCAGACCAAGCTGGATTCCACCCTTGACCAGTCCCTCGGCCGCCATGTCCAGTTTCGCACGCCATGAGGAGAGCGGCCCGTTGCCGCGCAAGGTGACATTGAGCGGACCGGCTTCTTCGATCTTCGAGAGGCGCGCGACGAGACCGCCATTTTCCCTGATGTCGGCCTGGACGCCGATATCGCCTTTCGCGAGGTCGATATTGACGCCCAAGACAGCTCCCAGCGTGTCCTTGTCGGTACGATGGATATCCACCCGTGCATCGAGTCGGTCGCGATTGTCTGTCGTGCGAACCCCGCCATCGAGTGTGAGGGTCATCGCCTCACCGAGCAATGGTTCTCCCAACTCGATCCGGTCGACGCGAATTTCCCCGGCATCGAGTGCGACGGGCAGGCTTTCCGGGAGATCGGGGGGCTGGGGCAGGCTGAAGGGCTGATCCGGTTGAGGCTCGGATGGTGGAAGATCGGGCGACCGAAGAACGGCTATCCGGGTTGCGCCGAGCCTATCGATGACGACCTGGCGTGAAATGAGCCGCCATGGTGAGGTTTCAAGTCTGGCACCGTCGACCTCAAGCCAGATTCCATGACTGTCGGCAAGGCGGAACGACGCAAGACGGATGTCGAACGGCAGCAGCCCGCCAAGTCCGTCGACCTCGGCAGTCTGGTTCTCGTCGGTCAACGCCTGCTGGATGAGCGTTGCGATCTTGTCCCTTGCAAAACGGGTCTGCAATGCACCAAAGGCGATGCCAATGAGCACGATCATCAGCAAGACGCTATACAGCGCGATCCGACCAAGTTTTCTGATCATCCGATTCCACGGTCCAGATGGGCTAACCGATTACAGGATAGCGCAAAGTTCTGAATGTTCCATTTGCTCTGACATTATGATTCTTTAAGAACCGGAGCCTGATCGGCTACCGTGGCCGGTCAGTAGGCCTGACCGATGCTCAGGTAGAACTGGAAGGCATCGTCGATGCCATGGCGTCGATCGACGGGCACTCCGACATCCAGGCGAAGTGGGCCGACAGGGGTCAGATAGCGGATCCCCATACCCGTCCCCATTTGAAGGTTATTGTCAAAAGTGGGTGTTACTGAGTCGAATACGCTTCCGGCATCGAAAAATGTTACCAACTCAACCGACTGGAACGCGCTCCAGCGGATTTCGCCGCTACCTTCCAGCACGGAGCGCCCACCCACCGGTTCGCCGTCCTGGAGATCGCCGGCAAGCTGATAGGGGATACCGCGTATCGAGCCTCCGCCGCCTGCATAGAAGCGCTCGTCGGCAGGAATTTCGTCACGATCGGCTCCGACGATCGAGCCGATGCTGCCACGTGTCGCAAATATCAGGCGCGGGTTCTTGCGGATCTTGAAATACCGGGTATGGGTTGCTCTTGTTTTGAAGAATTTTGTCGTTCCGCCAATCGTATCCCAGAAAGGTGTTCCTGAAACATCGAGACGCCAGCCATCGCTGGGGTCCAGCAGGTTGTCACTGTAGTCGAATGCCAGACTTGTTGGAATCGAAATCAGGCCGACGGTATTGTCATCTTTATGATTTTCCTTGATCTTTGCATATCTGTAGCTGACGCCGGTCGTGCCTGTGATATGCTTGTTGAATATGCGTTCCACACCGATTCCCGCACCGATCGACTGGCTGGAATAGGCGTCTGTATCTTCGGTATGGATATTGACATCGCCAATGAGTGCCAGGTCGGGAATGAAGATGTCGGGCTTGCGAAAGCGTCCGCTGACTTCCTGAGTGCTTCGCGATCCATAGGCTTCGAAATGCAGGAGTTCACCGGCTCCGAAACTGTTGCGATGCTCCCAGTAGACCCGCGCATTGGGTCCGTCACCTGAAAGGTAACCGAGGCCGGCACCGATCGTGCGATGCTTGCGCTGCGTCAGTTCCACCTCCACCGGCAGGCGGTCGGTTGCATCGACCTCGGTGCCGCGCACGACCTTCACCGTCGAGAACAGATTGGTGTCAACCAGGTTTTCTCGTGCCCTATCGAGCTTTCTCGGATCGAAATCGGCTCCGGTCTGATAGGGTATCTTGTCACGAAGGAAGTGCTCGTCGATACCTTCCGTTCCCGTGAAGGTCGGTTCTGCGAATTCGATCACCTTGCCAAGCTGGAGGTCCAGTTTGACATCCATGGTATGGGTGTCGAAATCGACGGTGACTTCGCGATCGGAGATCTTCGCAAAGGCGAAACCATTTTCCTCCGCGCTGCGGATCAGCAGCTTTTCCGCGTCGAGGACCTTCTGCGCCACTGCAGGCTCACCCTGCTTGAGGCCGATTTTACCCGCGTGAGGCACATCGTAACGTCCGGGATTCCCGTCGACCTTGATGGTTCGCTTGCCGAAAACGAATCTTGGTCCCGGCGTGACCTCGTAAACCAGTTGCGTGGATGGGCCGGTCAGGAGTGTGGTGATTTCTTCGGTCGTGCTGTCATCCCTGGCGGCGTCCTCGTCCGCTGCGTCCCTGGCTTCCTTGTCGTCGATATCGATCCGGTAATCGACCTTGCCCTGATAATAACCCTGCGCCTTGAGTGCGGTCAGCAGTCTGGGAAGATCGTTTTCCGCACGATGACGCAGTACGAGCAGGCTCGCGGGTTCCTGATCAGTCTGCTGGGCAGCCTGCGAGGCGGATAGCAGATAGGGCTCGACGTCGCCATCCAGCGTTTCCCCGGTCTGGGGCTCGACGCTGACGGCATACGGGATGCCGGGAGGTGCCGGGGGAAGGCCCTCGACGTCATCGTCCTGGGATTCACCGAACCCGAGACAGCCGGTGAGAAGGAGGATCGGGATGAGAGCCAGGGCTGCTTTCAAGTCTTTTCTTCCGCGATGTCGCTCTTTTCCCGTTCTTCCCTCATGTCACGGCTTACCTTTTCGATGAAGAGCGGCGGAGCCTTGCCATCGCGGTCCGCGCCAAAGTACACGGTCTGGTGCGGGAACGGAATTTCGATACCGAGTTCATCGAACCGGCGCTTGAGACGACGGACCAGTTCGCGCCGCACGCCCCATTGTTCACCTGGATGGACCTTCGAACGGGCCTTGATCATCACCGATGATTCGCCGAGCGCATCGACGCCGGCAATATCAAGGGGTTCAAGGATGATTCGCCTGTAGGGCCACTCGCGTCGCAATCCTGCATCGACTTCGCCCATGACCTTCATCACCTGGTCGACATCTTCTCGGTACGCCACCCCGATGTCCAGCACGGCATAGGAGAAATCCTTGGTCATGTTGGTGATGATGTCGATGGAACTGTAGGGAATGGTATGCACGGACCCGTCATAGCTGCGAAGGGCGATCGTGCGCATGGTGATGCTTTCGACCACGCCGGACTTGCCGCCGACCTCGACGACATCACCGACCCGCAGTGTATCTCCAAGCAGGATGAAGAGGCCATTGATCAGGTCCTGAACCAGGCGCTGCGAACCGAAACCGATGGCCAGACCGACGACACCGGCACCAGCCAGCAGTGCTGCGGCGTCGACACCGATTTCGCTCAATGCCAGCATCATCGCAGTGGTGACAATGAACAGGATCAGGACATTCTTGAGAATGCTGGCGAGGGTACGGGCGCGATTGCTGTGCAGCGGCTTGCCCTGTTCGTCCTTGGCGCCGACGAAGCGCTCGATCAGCAGGGCCAGCCCTTCGGAGGCAAGAACCGCGGAGGTGCAGATCGCAACAAGTGAGAAGATCTTCAGGCTGATGAATTTGCCCGTATCGGTGCCCAACCACTCGACGACCCGGGTTTCCCATGCCTCCAGCAAGAGTAGAACCATGGCACCGATCACGAAGCCGCGGAGCAGGAGGCGGAGGGGATTCGCGTACCGTGTTGCGCGCTCCTGAACACCGGGCAACAATTCGTCGGCATCCGCTGCAATCGGAACGCCGGATGCGAAGCTGCGGTCGATCCACAAGACGAGCGTGCGAGCAAAGGCGAGGATCAGCGTGGTCAGCAGCGTCGCCCGCGCGAGATAGAAAAATCCACCTGGAATGTTCAGGGCCCAGACCAGGTAATGCACCACGATCCAGATGATCGCGAAGATGTGCCATGTGCTGGCGAGAAAGCTCATCGGCATGAAACGGCTCAAGGCCGTCTGGCTGGTTGCGGCCCTCTTGCGCAGGCCGGCGGCAACCCATTCGCGGATGCGCAGGACCATGATGCAAAGCGAGAGCATCACACCGAAGAACACGATATGTTCGATGAATCCGCCGATCGTGTTCGGGAGACCGAGAACACGGGCGGCGGCAACGGCAAAATAACCGAAGATTCCGACCTGGCCGCTGCGCTTGAGGGTGCGCTCGAGAATGCCGGCTTCCCGCTGCTGATGCGAAATGAACCCTCCCTTGCCGAGGCAGCCCGTTATGAGCGTGCCCCAGAACCAGAACCCGACCAGGCCGATCATCAGCTGTATACCGGTGGCCCTGACCATGTAGGTACTGCCGAAGAAATGCAGTGGCGGGACGGTCAGCGCCAGAAACGTGGCTCCCGAACAGATTCCGACAATCAGCATCTGGAGAGGGTGGCGGGAAGTCCATTGCCCGACTTTGGCAAACAGTCGCTCGCGAACGAATGTCCGTCCAACGATGCCAATGGCGAAGATGATCGACAGGCGCAGCGCCGCATCTCTCCACATGGCGCGGCGGGTCGGATCGCTCAGTTGCTGCTTCAGCCATACGAGCAGAAAGGGTAACTGGCGCCATGACTCGCCGACGTCGACCAGCACGTTCTGGACAGCTTCCTGACGCTCCTGGACCTCGCCCATCAGGTCGTCCATGATCGCCGCATCCTTGACGGCAGTCGGCGACTCGCTGGTCTGTTTTTGCAGCGCCTTGATGCGCGCGATCAGGGTGTTGCGTGCTACCGGATCCTCAAGAACCCGCAACAGGTCGGCATTGTCGCCCGGTTTGGCATTGTCGGCTGCCGTGTCGCCGCTCGCGCTTTTGATGACCTTGGTTTCAGTTGCAATCAGGGCAGACTGCGCATGAAGCGACGAGTGAGTGTTGAACAGGACAAGGACAATCAGAACGAAAGTCAGACAGACTCGCACCATGTCGATGTACGCTCTCACTTTTGATCAGGAAATGCAGCCGGGTCGATTCACCATCGGTTTGGCCGCTCATTGATAGCTGCAGGTGGCAAACATCGCAAATTGGTGTGATAGGGTTGTTCTTGTCAACCGGAGGTGACCTGTCCACCGGACGCCGATGCCCTGTGCATCTCCTGCAGGCGGTTTTCCCATTTCCATGCTGTCCGTACGATGTCGTCGAGGTCGTCATGCCGGGGCTGGAAGCCCAGCACCTCGCGGATCCGGGTGTTGGAGGCAATCAGAACCGGCGGATCCCCCTGGCGCCTTGGACCTTCATTGATCGGGAAGGGGTTCCCGGTGATTTGTTGGACGGTTTCGAGTACCTCGCGGACGCTGAAGCCGTGGCCGTAACCGCAATTGGCAATGAAGGAGGAACCTTGCGCCTCGAGATAGTCGAGGGCCGCGACATGGGCTGCGGCGAGATCATCAACATGTACATAATCGCGTATGCACGTTCCATCGGGTGTCGGATAATCGGTGCCGTTGATGCGCATGGACGGGCGCAATCCATATGCCGTCTCGCAAGCGATCTTGATGAGGTGCGAGTTGTTGGGGGTGGCCTCGCCGATCCGGGCCTGTCCATCGGCGCCGGCGACGTTGAAATAACGCAGGATGGCAAAGCCCATGCCCGATGCCGCGGCGATGTCCTGAAGGCCGCGTTCAGCCATCATTTTCGAAGCACCGTAGGGGTTGATGGGTGCAAGGGGGGTATCTTCGGAAATCAGGTCGGTATCGGGTTCGCCGTAAACAGCTGCGGTGGAGGAGAAGACAACGGAACGGATGCCGTATTTTGCGCAAAGATCGAACAGGCGCAGTGCATTGCACGTATTGTTTGCATAGTACTTGCCGGGATGATCCACCGACTCCCCCACCCAGATGTGAGCGGCGCAGTGGACGAGGGCGTCAAATGAATGTTCGCTGAGCAATGTTTCGAGCCGGCGGACATCGCCGAGATCGCCGATCAGCAGTTCGGCTTCGCCAACAGCCCAACGGTGTCCGGAATAGAGGTTGTCGAATACGACGACATCATGTCCTGCGTCCGTGAGATCCCGGACGATGTGGCTGCCGATGTAGCCGGCACCGCCTGTGACGAGGATACGAAGGGGCATGGGCGGGCTCCGTTAGGGGCTTGAACTGGGGCTGGTTATGATCAACCGTACCACGCTTGGTGCTACGGAAACGCGTATGCGCCGTTTCCCGTGGATGTGTTTGGTATGTTGCGTCGACGGCAATTTCACGCATGGTTGGTACAACCAAAACGGTAGACGAATACAAGCGGTCCATATTCCTTTCATGGCAAATCGTACATGAGCATTGTTAACGGGATATTGAGAGGCTGGCGACGGTCGAACTGTTCACGGACCATCGTCGCCACCTGAAGTGCACATGTTCGGAACTGGATGCCGGCAGCGTGTTTTCCCGCCACGCCGATCGTCCCGAAAGCGGGGCTGCTCTCGTCCGGGGCGCAGTTCAGGTGTCTGGCGGTGTGGCACCGGTCGACAGGAAGCGGATGGTATCCTCTTCGAGGACAAGGCAGGTCAGGTTCGCGGTGAAGCACGCGCCGGTATCGATTCCAATCCGGTTATGGCGCAGCACCGGTTGTTCTTCGATCGTATGTCCGTGGACGATGATCTTGCCGCATTCACCCTGCCAGCTGAGGAACGGTTCGCGAATCCAGATCAGGTCCTGTTCGCCCTGTTCTTCAAGAGCAACATCGGGACGTATCCCCGCATGGCAGAAAAAATAGTCTCCCAGTCCGTAGGCCAGCTCGAGGTCCTGGAGGAACTGCCGGTGTTGTACTGGAAACTTCGAAGTAAGTCGTTGATGGGCTTGGATGATACGTTTTTCTTCGGGCAGCGTGAAATCAATCTTGATGCCGTAGCTCAGCAAGGTCGCATCGCCACCGAATCGCATCCAGCTCGGCCCGACCGCCGGCTGGCCATCAACAAAGTCCCGAAGCCAGGCGTCATGATTGCCCAACAGCAGGACGCGCTCGAAGCCTTCGAGCGGTGGACCGCTCAGGTGATCAAGCACCGCAGCACTGTCAAACCCGCGATCGACATAATCGCCCAGATAAATGACGATCCGACGCAGGTTGGCCGGACTTCGGGCGATATCGTCGCGAATTTTCTGTTCCATGTCGAGGAGCAGGTCGAGCCGGCCATGAATGTCGCCAATGGCATAGATCCGAACGGCGGCCGGCAATCGGGGAGGGCGGCCGTTGATCAGTGGCTCCTCAGGTTCGGCAGTTCTGGGTTTTTGAAACAATCGCCTAAGCAGGACAGAATCTCCATGGTAGATAATTCATCTCGTACATTCCCTCATGGGTAGAAACAAGGCTCCTTGTGGCATAACGGAAACATACAGGAGCATTCTTACCATATCGTGAGACTGAACTGGTGAATTCCTGCATGTTCGGTTGCGTCGTTTTTCGCGCAGCGATATCTATACCACGGGTTGAGATATTTGTCCGACGTCAGGAAAAGATGCCGGGTTTGCGTCGTCATGTCGTAACATCGACCCTGCTCAACCATGGATGGGAATCTGGCTGTTGTCGATTTCTTCGACGGGAATGGCTGGTAGTGAAAGGAGTAAAGTGTTGTCGAAAAGCAGGTTGACGCGGTCGTTCTTGGCAACGGGCTCCGTGGTACTGCCGGTGGCGCTCGCACTGGTCCTGAGCCATGATGCGGCGGCACAACAGGTGGGCGACTTCGACCCCCTCGGCATTCGCGCCGGATCCTTCCTGATCCACCCGCAGGTCGAGACCGATGCCTCGTATGACGACAATATCTTCGCTACCAACAACGACGAGACGGACGACATCATCTTCGGCATTCGTCCCAGCATCACGGCGGAATCGCAGTGGTCCCGCCACCAGCTCGATGTGAGCCTGGATGGCGATGCCGGTCTCTACAGCGACAATCACGACAGCAACTTCTACGATGCAGGGATTGGTCTCAACGGCCGCATTGACGTCATGCGCAACAGCGCGTTCAAGGTCCGTTTGTTCGGGCGGCGGGCTCATGAAGAGCGCGACGATCCGAACGAGTCCGGTGACAAGGAAGTCACCAAGTATTACCGGACAGGAATGGATCTCGGCTATCGGCATAACTTCAATCGTGTCTATATTGAGCCGACGTTCACGTTTAATCGTGTAGATTTTGAAGACACACGGAATGTCAACAATGACGACCGCGACAGCAACCGATACCGGATGCGCGGACGCGTTGGGTATGCCATTTCTCCGAGACTTTCGGTTTTTGGCGAAGGTTACATGGGCTATGTGGAGTATGACGAGACTCCGAACGATTCCGGCCTTGACCGCAATTCCGAGAACTATGGAGGCAATGTCGGTGTCGAGGTCGAACTGACGGGATTGCTCACCGGCGAGGCATCGATCGGTTACACCAAGCAGACCTATGATGACGACGATCTGGATAATATCGACTCGCCGGCGGCGAACGTCTCGCTGACATGGCTGCCGACACAGCTCACAACCGTGGTCGGTACCCTTTCGGGCGAGATCCGGGAGACGACCGAGGTCGTCGATGGCGATCCTGCATCGGGTATCGCGGAGGCGATCGCCCAGATCGACGTCACGCACGAACTGCGGCGCAACATTATCCTCACGGGGAACATCGGTTATATCCACGATGACTTCAAGGGCACCAGCCGGACCGACAAGTCGGTGAAGGCCGGAGCGGGGGTGCGCTACCTGCTCAACCGGAATCTCGGCGTCGATGCGACGTATGATTTCTCCCACAGGAATTCCGACTCCAGCAACAACGAGTATACAAGGAGCATCTTCCGCATCGGGCTGGTTGCCCAGTTCTGATCGAGATCGTGCATTAAGTGATTTTTAACGCGCGGTGGTTTCTTGTTTCCGTATCGTGAGAGGGCTAGATTGAGGGCGGATCGTTCAGGTTCGCCCATCTTGCAGTCGTCCTCTCGCCATATCGTTGCCTGGAGAGTTAATGATGAGCCGGCTCAGCCGTACAGCCACCTTCGTGTTCCTGCTTTTTCTGACGCTGGGGCTCAGTGCCTGCACCGGCAGCAGTTCGACATCGACCGGCACCTTGCCACCTCCCGTCTCCACCACCGAGGGGCAACAGGGGGCGGCGACCCTCGAACCCGGTGACTATGTCCTCGCGGCCGGTGACAAGCTGAGGATCAATGTCTTCCGTCATGAGGACCTGTCGGGCGAGTTCGAACTTGACGGGCGTGGCAATTTTTCCATGCCGCTGATCGGCCAGGTCGCCGCCAACGGGCTGACCTCGACCGAACTGGAGCAGCGTATCGCGGACAAGCTCAAGGATGGCTATCTGGTCGATCCCCAGGTCAGCATCGAGGTGCTGACCTATCGTCCGTTCTACATCCTCGGCGAAGTCAATTCGCCGGGTTCCTATGAATACAGTAACGGCATGACCGTCCTGAATGGCGTGGCGCTTGCCGGCGGCTTTACGTACAGGGCCAATCAGGAAGACATCACCGTGCAGCGCGGCGGATCGAACGCACCGAAGGTGAGCGTTCCGGTTACGACGAAAATAGCGCCTGGCGATATTGTCGAGATCGGCGAACGCTTTTTCTGATCGGTGGCGATAGGCGGGCATCGTCACGCTTTGAAGGCTTTCACCCGGCGGCACTTTTACTTTCCACGTGACGTTCATTGACGATAGCATCATGCGCGTCTAACGCGAGGAATGATGCATGTCCGGTGATGTTGTCGTGAAGTTGCGGGATTGGCTCAAGGACGCACACAGGGTCTATTCGGACCGCCGGGTGATTGCGATCCTGCTGCTCGGGTTTTCGAGCGGCCTGCCCATCATGCTGGTCGCGACAACACTGTCGACCTGGCTGCGCGAAGAGGGGCTTTCACGCGGCGAGATCGGGCTGTTCGGATTCATTTTCGTTCCTTATACGCTCAAGTTCATCTGGGCGCCGCTGATCGACCGGATGCCATTGCCTCCCTTCACCACGCTCCTCGGCAGAAGGCGGGGCTGGATGCTCGTCACCCAGATCTGTCTCGTTGGCGCCATCTGGGGGCTTGGGCAGACTGAACCGGGTGTGGATCTCTGGTGGACCGCCTTCATGGCGGTGGTCGTCGCGTTCTTCTCTGCCAGTCAGGACGTGGTCATCGATGCCTTTCGCATCGACAGCCTGCCACAAAAGGAACTCGGTGCGGGAGCCGCCAACGCCGTTCTCGGATACCGGGTAGCAATGTGGATCGCCACCGCCGGTGCCCTGTTCATCGCCGAATGGTATGGCTGGTCGTCCGCCTATCTGGCGATGGCTCTGCTCATGCTTGTGGGCATCGGGACGACCTTCTTCGTTCGTGAACCCGAGGGATCAAACACCGAACTGGTCGACGACACTGTCCTCGAGGAGGACAATCTCGTTCGCAGCATGCCTGCCGATGTTATCGCGTCATATCGTCGCATTGCTGGAACTTTTGCCTTTGTCCTGTTCTGGTTGCTGCTGCTCGAACCCGTTTCCCTGGTTTTCGGGCTTCTGTCGCCTTTCCACGGACCCTGGACGCTGGAAAGTGGCGACATATCGGTCCAGCAAGTTGCGGCCACGCTGGGAGCCGTTGTCTTGACCGCCATCGGGATATGGAATGGCTGGCTGCTCTTTGAGCGGCGGGGGTCGGCTTCCTATCTGGCCAAGAACTTCGCGATGGCCAGTCTCCTGTGGCTGCTCGTCGAACTCGCCCTGTATGCGATTCCCGCGTCCGGTGGCTTCGTTGGAGAGGTCTATGCCTGGCTGTTCGTGGCAGCCTGCTGGCTGTTTTCGAGCAAGGTCGTGGCCCTCTTCGGTATCGCGTGGGCCTATGGCGATGTCGTCACTCCGACAACGGTGATGATTGCCGGGCTTTGGATCAAGTTCCTGTTCTTCGTCTTCTTCTACGGGTTCTTCTATTTCAGCCGGTATGCGCTGGCGAATTTCGGCATCACGTCCATCGACGAGGAGACGAAGCTGCATCTCTGGACCCGCCGGGCTGTCGTCGGGCCCTACTACGATTTCTTCCGTGCCCATGGCATCAAGATCGCAATTATCATCCTGCTGCTGATATCGGTGTTCAAATCCAGCGATGCCATCCTGCAACTTCTTGCCAATCCATTTTACATCGATGTCGGGTTCGGCAAGGATCAGATTGCCGCCATCTCGAAGACCTTCGGCCTGTGGATGACTCTTCTGGGCAGTGCGGCCGCAGGCGTTCTGCTCTTCAGGGTTGGCATGATGCGAGCCATGGTTATCGCGACCATCGTCATGTCCCTGTCCAATCTGATGTTTGCCGTGGTCGCGCATTTTGGAGCCGATGCGCTTGTCATCACCAATCAGGCATTGTCGACAGGGCGGGAATTGACAGAGGCCGAGATGGCCGCGCGCGGCGAGATCGGTACCGATCTGATGCCGTTGTTTACCTTGCTTATCATCATCGAGAATATCTCGGGCGGGCTCGGAACGACGATCTTCGTCGCCTTCCTGTCGTCATTGTGCAACGTGAATTATTCAGCCACACAGTACGCTATGCTGAGTTCCTTCATGCAGATGTTTGCAAAATTCATCGTCATTCCCGTATCGGGGTTCTATGCCGATGCAGTGGGCTGGAGCTGGTTCTTCATTTCCTCGACTCTTTTCGCGTTGCCGGCGCTGTTCCTACTGTGGCTGCTTTCGCGCGAGGGCATAAGCCTGGCCGATCAATCGGGAAATTCTTCGGCCGGGGAAGGGTAACCGAAAGCGGCTTCACATCCGGACGGGCATCGGCTTGACAGGTTGATCGGACGGACATGAGGCGTCGTCGACGGCGTATTGCTGCGCAAGAAAAAAAATGGACCGCAAGCAAGCTCGCGGTCCAAGTCGAATAGGGAGGAAACGCCTCAAGTCGGGTGTCACGGGGAATACCCATGAACACGAGAGTTAATATAACCGTATGGTTGAATATCTCAAAGAATTATCGTGTAAAAATTTAGATAACTTTATCTCAAATCGCTCGTTGCGCTACCGCAATCAGTAACCGGTGCAAAAGTCCGGGCGGACTGGATTTTTGAGGCTTGATCTGCGCGCATGGAATAAGAATATGTTCTCGATTCCCAAGAGCGATGGGACGTGATTCAAGTTTGTTATGTCCAAGCCCAATGCCACCAACCTCGCCACACTCGGCCTTGATGATCTCCGCGATTTGGTTGCGGCGCTGCTGGAGCGCGTCGCTTTGCTGGAGGCGGAGAATGCAGCATTGCGGGATGAGATTGCCCGGCTCAAGGGGCTGAAAGGGCGGCCGAAGATCAAACCGTCGGGGATGGCAGCGAAGGCCGGAACATCGACGGCCACAGGCAAGCGAGGCGGCAAGGGCAAGCGGGGTGGTTCGTCGAAGGCCAGCCGGCGGGTTCCTGTGGTGAGCGAGGAGCAGAAGCTCGGGGTTGAGGCGCCGCCCGGCTCGCGGTTCAAGGGGTATGAGGATTTTGTCGTGCAGGATCTGCGGCTGGAGAGCCGGGTGATCCGCTATCGCCGGGAGCGCTGGATGACGCCGGACGGGCGAACGGTGACAGCGCCGTTGCCCCAGGGCTTGTGCGGGCATTTCGGGCCTGAACTGGTGCGGTTCATCATTCTGCAGCACGTCCAGGGCCAGGTCACGACGGAACGCTTGACGGCGATGCTGAACGAGATCGGCATCGTCATTTCCAAGTGCCAGGTCATCCGGCTGTTGAACAATGATCCAGGCGATTTGCATGACGAGGCCACGGAGCTGTTCCGCGCCGGTCTCGAGAGCGCGAAATGGATCACCGTCGATGACACCGGCGCCCGGCATGGCGCCAAAAACGGCTTCACCACCCAGATCGGCGATGACCGCTTCACCCACTTCGCGACGACGTTTTCCAAGAGCCGGGTGAATTTTCTCGAACTGCTGCGCGCCGGTCATGGCGGTTATGTCCTCAATGACGACGCCTTCAGCTACATGCGCAAACATGCGCTGGCAGGCTCCGTGATCGCCCGGCTGGAGGCGCATGACACCAGGACATTCGCCGATCGCGGCGCCTTCTCGGCCCATCTGGGCGAACTCGGTATCGATCAACTCGATGTTCACCCCGACCCGGTCAAAATCGCCACCGAGGCCGCACTGTGGGGCAGCATCCACCACCACGGTCTGCTGAACGATACCGTCATCGTCTCCGATGGCGCCGGACAGTTCCGCGTCGGCCAACATGCACTCTGTTGGGTTCATGCCGAGCGCCTGATCCACAAGCTCGTCGGCTTCAATGAAAGCCAAAGACGTGCCATCGATCTCCTCCGCCAGCTCGTCTGGTGGTTCTACGCCGATCTCAAGGCTTACAAACAAGCCCCGCAAAGGTCGCGAGCTGCCCAGCTCCGTGCCCGCTTCGACCGCATCTTCAAGCGCAAGACCGGTTTCGCCACCCTCGATCGCCTGCTCGCACGCCTGCATGCCCGCAAACCGGAACTCCTCCTGGTCCTCGACCGACCCGAAATCCCCCTGCACACCAACGGCTCGGAAAACGACATCCGCTGCCACGTCACCAAACGCAAGATCTCCGGCGGCACCTGGTCCGATGCCGGCCGTCAGGCACGCGATACCCTGCTCGGCTGCATGAAAACCTGCCAGAAACTCGACGTCTCCTTCTTCCAGCTCCTCGGCCACCGACTCGCCGTACCATACACGACAGAAATCCCACCACTCGCCCAGCTCGTCACCGCCGCCAAGGTCTGATCGCCCGGACTTTTGCACCGGTTACCGCAATCAGAGGTAACCATCGAGAATACCTGCCAATTTTTCTGGAGAAAGCATCGGTGGAAGCAATCCGGAAAGTTCCAGATTCGGACCGACATGGTAGATAAATGTGCCATGCCGATATATCGGACCGTCATCATTCTCCATGGCGAGTGATCGCCTTACGTGAAATTTCTGCCGGGCGTCGGCCAGTGCACTCGCCCCTCCCGTCAGGCCCCGAAACGCCGGATGCAGCTCGGCGAGCCAGGTTCGCAGCGTTTGCGGGTCGTCATGCTCGTCGTCGATCGTGATCAACACCAGTTGCACGGATTTTCCGTCTTCCTCCAGCAGGCGGGCTGCTTCGGCCATCAGCGGCAAAGCCTGAGGGCAGATGCCCTCGCATCGGGCATAACCGAAGAAGACGAGACTGCGTCTTCCTCTGAGGTCATTGTCGGTGAAGGGGTGCCCGAACTGGTCGCGCAGATGGAGCCCCACATCTTGATCAAGTGTGACAGGCAGATCATCCTTCCCTGTCGCAGCGGATACTCCGATCGGGATGGTCCCGGGCCGGGTTGTTTCTGCCGTTGGCATGTGCATTCGGTCATGCGCGCGCAAGCCGGACGAGCTCAGCATGAACAGAGATGCGGCGGCGATGCCGAAAAGGGCAATTTTCACCATTCTGCTATGAATTCCGCATCGGTTTCCTTGCCAAGTCCCAGATAGCCATCGCGTTCGATTCTCTCCAGGACGCGCGGATCGCGGCGAAACCATGGGCCGTCGCCCGGCAGCAGGGGTGGTTGCGAATGAGCGCGGATTTCGGTCCAGAGATTGGCTTTCGACCAGTCGGCGGCTCCCTTTTCGCGAATCAACTGAACCTGGTAGACGCGGGCCGACCCCTGGCCGGTAAAGAGGCCGTCCATCTCGACCACCTTGCCGCAATAGGGCAGGAGGTCGGAGACGGCACCGTTGAATGCAGGCTGGCCGTTCTTGGAAATGGCGATGAGGCGGTCATCATTCGTGAGCGCACCAAGCTGTCTATCGCCATTGCCACAATCAGTCGGGCAGTCACCGGACAACTCGCAGAGAAGATCCACGACCTTGCCTTCGACAACGGCGGCCTCCTCGTCATTGAGGCCCCAGCTCTTCGCCTTGCTTTCCCCTGCTGTCGCGATGGACGAAACAGGGGTCGTGGCAGCCAGAATGGTCAGCAAAAGGGCGCTGCCACAAAACAGTCGCATGGATGGGGGATGTCCGGAAACGGGCATCATCGGACAGTCTCCGTCAGTTCAGTTCCGGGATGGCGAAAGGTGGTACCGGGCCGAAATCCTCATGGTTGCGATTGACGATACCCGCCGTCGATACGACCTGCTCGACCGAGAGATAGCGCAGGCCGTCACGTTCATAGGCCGTGCCCTCGACTGTCAGTCTCTGGCTTTGCACATCCATGAGCCTGTCGTTGTTGACAGGGTCCTCTCCATTGAAACCGAGGATGAGGTAGACCGACCCGTCATCGGTCAGCAGACCTACCGGAATTCCGCCTGCGGCACACCACAGCGCGCAGGTGTGATGGGCGCTTCCGACCACGGCATCCGTTCCACCCATGACACCTGAGAAATAACACCAGGTATCGATGATTTCTCCTTCGAGATGGACCGATTCCGCTGTCTTGCCCCCGTTGGGGATGAAGGTCGACAGGACGAGAACTAGGGCTGGAAGACGCATGGACATTCTCCCTGATGTTCATCGCCTCGCACGCTAACGTGCCGCCGGGACGATATCCAGTCGCGATGGCGTGAGGTGATGAACCGTCAGGCGAAGTCCCGGAGAGCAGGTCAGCGGGCGACGACCGGTTTACGGCGCAACTGGTGTGCGGTCCGGAGGATCACGGCGGCACAAAGCAGTGGTGTCGCGAGTACCGTGTAGATCATGACCCGGCCGAGTGCCGTATCGAGATTGGCCTGGACGGCCATGTAGACCAGCCAGAAAGTCGATAGGACCACAAGCAGACCAATCATGAACCATGTCACCGGATTCAGGATCATGCGCGACTGCTGCCTGCGCAGCTCCAGCATTTGCTCTCCGGGAAGGTCGGCGCGCTGTTGGGCGTTCATTACGGCGATGCCCACGAGCCATATCAACATGATGAGGCCGATCCAGACGAAGCCGAGTGTCACGGGCTGCAGCCAGGCCAGCCAGTATCCGATCGTGTCATTGGTGATGAGAACGGCCTGATAGGCAGCCTGGATGACGAGTGCCAGCAGATATGACAAGGCGATACGGTGCGACGAGGGGGTGTCGAAACGTGATACCAGAACGGTCGATGCCAACAATATGCCGAAACAGATCTGCATCGGCAGGTTGACGGTGGCGATGATAAGCTGTCCCGGTGGCCAGCCCAGCCCCTCGGTAAGACCGACGAAGGTCGTGGCCATGCCGAAACCGAAGCCCACGGCGATGCCGATGGTCATGACATCGGCCCGGCGATTGGTTTTCTCGACGCGACCAAGCGTGAGCACGATTGCAGAGCCTGTCAGCAACCCATAAAGCATGGCCCGGGCACAGGCGATGACGAGGATCTGTGCCGGGAGATAGCCGATCCGGACGATGAGTGGATTGTCTTCGATGGCCCAGTAGAATTCGAGCAATCCGCTCAGTACGCCAAGTATGAGTCCAATGGGAACCAGGCGGACACGTCCGCGCAAACCGGTCCGTGCCAGTACGGAAGTCATGAGCAGGGTGCTCAGGACGATGCTCGTCACCAGTGCAATCGCGAGGATGTCCATGTCGCCTCTCACTCACTTTCACTGACTGGCCGGAACCCTAACCGACGCTCCGATGTCCATGCCATACCGACGAGAGATCAATCACATCATGGCGCAACCATTTCCTAACCATGTCGGTGCAGTGCCGCAAATGCAAGAGGCAGCGCGATGAGCGATTATGCGAAGGGACTGATGATCACCACGCTGGGAGTGCTCATCATTACTCCGGATGCGCTCCTGTTGCGTCTGGTGAATGCCGACCCCTGGACAGTCCTGGTCTATCGCGGCTTCGGCTTTTTCCTCGTGCAGGCTCTCATCGTCATCTGGACCCATGGCCGTCACACGCCGGGCGCATTGCGCGCGACCGGCACTGACGGTGTGATCATCATCGGACTGTTTGCGGTGAGTCAGTGCTGCTTCGTGTTGTCCATCACGCACACCTCGGTGGCCAACACACTCGTGATCATCGCGACATCGCCGCTGATGGCCGCCATTCTGGCCCGTTTCTGGCTGAAGGAACGTGTCGAGCGCAGGACGCTGGTGGCTGGCATCGTTTCGGTTGCGGCGGTGGTCCTGACGCTTTCATCCAGCCTGGGCACGGGCCACGTCGCGGGAGACATGGCGGGCCTCGTCACGATGATCCTGCTGGCGACGTTGTTCACCCTGCTGCGAAGGGCAAGGAATCGCGACATGCTGCCCGCCGTGGCGATGAGCGGCCTGGGAACGATGACAATCGCACTGTTCATGGCCGATACCGTGACGGTGACATCTCAGGACTGGTTGTGGCTGGGTTTGCTGGCGTTTTTCGTTTCGCCCGTATCGTTTGCGCTCATCAGCACAGGACCCCGCTATCTTCCGGCGCCGGAGGTCAGCCTCCTGATGCTCGTGGAAACGGCATTGGGTCCGTTGTGGGTCTGGCTGGCACTGGGCGAACAGCCGCCACTGCGGACCCTGATCGGCGGAGCGCTTCTGTTGATGGTCCTGACGATCAACGCGATCGTCGGCATGCGGAGCCGGTCACGGAAATATCGTTAAATTTTTAGCCATACAGCATTTCTTAACTTCATCCCGCTATTCTCGGCATGGTTGATTTTTTGAAGAATAGGCGAGCAAGGCCTTGGCCGAATGAACTGGTTCGAAGATCTCGAAGCCGATCTGAAATGCGCTTCCGAAGCGGCCGTGCTGGCCATTCGGCTGCCCAATTTCAGGAATTCCATGATTGCGAGCGGTGCCGATTTTGGCATTGCCGTCATCGAAGCGATCCACGGCCGGCTGGATGACAGGCTGGGTGGGAAGATGATCTGCCGCAGCTGGGGTGACGAGATATTCGCCGTTGTTCGCGATGCTCATGCCCTGGGCGCCGTTTCCCAGCTTGCCATGAAGGTGGAGGCTGCTTTCGACGAACCCTTGAGCTGTCTGGGGGTTCCCCTGCATGTCAGGCCGGCCATCGGTATTTCGCTGTCACCCGAGGATGGGACGCGGCTTCGCGAACTGCTGTCCAAGGCGCAGATCGCGTCCGACAATGCGCTTCATTCGTCGTGCAGGACCCAGCTCTTCGCAGGCCCGATGGCCGAAGGGATCTATCGCGCTTCGGCCATCGAGAATGCCTTGCGCGAGGCCATGGCCAATCAGGCACTTTCGCTGGTTTTCCAGCCACAGTTCGATCTGAATATCGGGCGCTTTTCCGGTGTCGAGGCCCTGGTACGCTGGGAGGACGTGCGCATCGGTGCGGTTGCGCCTTCGGATTTCATTCCGATAGCCGAACGCTCCGGCTTCATCCCGCGCCTGGGAGGTTGGGTGCTTGAGGAAGCTGCCAGGCAATTCAGCGAGCACGGTATTGCCGAAACCGGACTGGAAATGGCGGTCAATGTCTCGCCACGCCAGCTGACCGAACGCAGTTTCGTCTTCGAGGTCGAGGATGTGCTCGAAAGTTCCGGCATTCGCCCCGAGCAGATGACAATCGAGATCACCGAGGGCCTGATGCTGGAGGACATTCGTGCGACCAGCGCCACGCTCAATGAAGTGCGGTCTCTGGGGGTCCGGACCGCCATCGACGATTTCGGCACGGGATTTTCGAATTTCTCCTACCTGCGCAATCTGCCCATCGATCAGCTCAAGATCGATCGTGACTTCGTGAAACACCTCGGTCGTGACCCGCGCTCGCGTACCGTCCTCGAAGCGACGATCAATCTTGGGCATGGTCTCGGGTTGCAGGTTTGCGTGGAGGGCGTGGAGACCGCCGAGCAAATGGCCGAGGTGCGGTCGATGGGCTGCGATCTCGTCCAGGGATTCTACCTTGGTCGACCTTGTTCGATCGAACAGCTCGACCAGAACATGAAGATGGATTATCGCCGTATTCTGGGCATGACCGAGGAAGCGGTGGCGTCGATGCAGAGACTTCACGTTTCCGGCGTTGCGGGCAACATGTCTTCCGGTTCAGGGGACTGATCTCAGGTCGGATTTTTCCCGACCGGGAGAAACTGCTCCATCGGCGGATATCCATATGGCGATGATTTCGTCATTGACGGGTTTTGATGCGCGAATGTCACGGCGTGACATGCGGCATCGCCGACACCATATCATGGTCAGGCTGCAAGCTGTTGCCATGTCTGGCACAGCCGTTGCATTTATCGCCGAACTCCCTTCTATTGCGGCGCCATGAAGAGCTTGAAGTTCCTGAAGATGCACGGGCTGGGAAATGACTTCGTGATCGTTGACGGTCGCGGGGAACATGTCTCATTGAGCGAAGAGCGTATCCGCTGGATCGGCGACCGCCACCGGGGTATCGGCTTCGACCAGCTCGCCTTGCTTGAGCGCGCCGATGATCCGGCCGATGCCGACATCCGGTTGTCCTTCTTCAATGCGGATGGATCGCGCGCAGGGGCATGTGGCAATGCGACACGGTGCGTGGCATCGCTGTTGGCCGACGAACTGGGCCAGGACAGGGTGACGATCCGTACCATCGCTGGTCGCCTGGAGGCGGATCGTCTCGCCGACGGCCGGATCGCGGTACGCATGACGGTGCCGGCGCTGGACTGGCAGGCCATTCCGCTTGCGGCCGCTTGCGACACATTGCGTGTTCCGATCCATCACCCTTTTCTGCCGGACCCGGTCGCGGTGTCGATGGGCAATCCGCATGCCGTCTTCTTCGTCGAGGACGTCGAACTCGTCGAGCGTTTCGGCCCCGAACTGGAACATCATGCGATGTTTCCCGAGGCAGCCAATATCGGTTTTGCCCATGTAAAAGGCGATGATCGCATCCGGTTGCGCGTGCACGAGAGGGGGGCGGGTCTGACGCAAGCCTGCGGCAGCGGTGCCTGTGCGGCTCTGGTCGCGGCTGTCCGTCGCGGTCTGGTCGGTGGACGAGCGACGCTCGAACTCGATGGTGGCGAACTGGACATTGCATGGGATGGCGACGGGCCGGTGGTCATGACGGGGCCGGTTGCCCGGGTTTTTGCCGGGGTCATCGAACTGATGGACATGGTGGCATGAGCGACCCGCGGCCAACTGGTAGGGCCGACTGCGAGGGACGTGGTCCCGAAGTTGTGACGTTCGGTTGCAGGCTCAACAGTTTCGAATCGGAGATCATCGTCCGTCATGCCCATGCGGCTGGCCTCGATGATGCGGTAATCATCCACACATGTGCCGTAACGGCCGAAGCCGAGCGCCAGGCCAGGCAGGCCATCCGCCGGGCCCGTCGCGAAAACCCGGAAAAGCGTATCATCGTCACGGGTTGCAGCGTGCAGATCGACCCCGATGGCTATCGTGCCATGAAGGAAGTCGATCATCTGTTGGGGAATCACGACAAGCTGCTGCCTTCGGCCTGGCGCGCGCTGGCCGGTGGCAGTGAACTGGTCGTGCAGGACATCATGCAGGTGCGCGAGACGGCGAGCCATCTGGTCGATGGCTTCGACGGCCGCAGTCGTGCCTTCGTTCAGGTTCAGCAGGGCTGCGACCATCGCTGCACGTTCTGTGTCATCCCGCTGGGACGCGGCAACAATCGCAGCATTGCGGTTGACCAGGTGATCGAGCAATCCCGACGTCTGCTCGACAATGGCTATCAGGAGATTGTCCTCACGGGTGTCGATATCGCATCCTGGGGGCGCGACATGGGCGAACAGTCCCGGCTGGGCGATCTGGTCGAACGGCTGCTCGCAGAGCTGCCCGGACTTGCCCGCCTGCGGCTGACATCGCTCGACCCTGCCGCAATCGACCCGCTGTTGTTCGAGCTTCTGGCCGGCCATGACCGGGTGATGCCGCATGTCCATCTGAGCCTGCAGGCCGGGGATGACATGATCCTCAAGCGGATGAAACGGCGGCATCTGCGCGGCGACGTTATCGAGCTCTGCGGGCGCTTGAGGGAACGTCGGCCGGAACTGGCCTTCGGTGCGGACATGATCGCGGGCTTTCCCACCGAGACAGATGCCATGTTCGAGCAGTCGCTGGCCATCGTGGACGAGGCCGGACTGACCTTCCTCCACGTCTTCCCCTACTCGCCACGCCCGTCGACACCCGCAGCGCGTATGCCTCAGGTTGCAAGACAAGTTGTCAAGGAACGGGCAGCCCGGTTACGCTCGGTGGGGGAAGAATGCCTGGCCCGGTTCCTCGCCGGGCAGGTAGGGACGAAGCGACAGGTGCTCGTCGAGCGCGGCAATCGCGGGCATACCCAACATTTCGCTCCTGTGCGCCTGACGACACCTGCCGATGGTGGAACGCTGCGTGATGTGGCCATTGAAGCCGTCGACCAACATATGCTTGTGGGAAGCGTCATCGAATGAGTGAGAAGGACAAGGGGGGGTGGTTCTCTCGCTTCCGCGGCAGGGGCAAGGAGACTGCAACGACTGCCGAAACTGCATCTCCCGACCCGGTATTTCCCCCTGTCGAGGCGACCGGCACACCTGTCCAGGCCGCGCCCACGCCCGATGACCCTCCCAGAATGGGATGGATGCAACGTTTGCGTGCCGGGCTCTCGCGATCGTCAGGCGCGCTGACCGGCAGCATCACGGGCATCTTCACAAAGCGCAAGCTCGACGATGAAACCCTGGAGGAGCTCGAGGAAGCGCTGATCATGGCCGATCTCGGTGTGACGACGTCGGCGCGCATGACCGCGCGTATCGCCGAAGGACGTTTTGGCAGGGAGGTCAGTGATGTCGAGATCCGCGAAGCGCTGGCCACCGAGATCAGCAAGGTGCTTGAGCCGGTCGCCCGGCCCTTGCCGGAACGCGCTGGGTGCAAGCCCCAGGTCGTGCTGGTGGCCGGAGTCAACGGTGTCGGCAAGACGACGACGATAGGCAAGCTTGCCAAGCAGCAGATGCTCATGGATCGCAAGGTGATGATGGCCGCCTGTGACACCTTTCGTGCCGCGGCGGTGGAACAGCTTGAGATCTGGGGTGAACGCAACGGATGCCCGGTGATGAAGGCTGCGACCGGCGCCGACGCGGCGGGCCTTGCGTTCGATGCGCTGCAACGGGCACGGGCCGAAGGTTATGACGTGCTGCTCGTCGATACCGCAGGGCGGCTGCAAAACAAGCAGGGGTTGATGGATGAGCTTGCCAAGATCGTCCGAGTGTTGAAAAAGCAGGACCCGACAGCGCCGCATGATGTCGTGCTGGTACTCGATGCAACCACCGGTCAGAACACTCACAATCAGGTGGAGGTGTTCAGGCAGATGGTCGATGTTTCGGGTCTGGTCGTCACCAAGCTTGACGGTACGGCGCGTGGCGGTGTGGTCGTGGCCTTGGCCGAACGCTTCGGTCTTCCCGTTCATGCCGTGGGTGTGGGAGAGACCATTGACGACCTCCGTCCGTTCGAGGCGAGGGCTTTTGCCCGTAGCCTGCTTGGCCTGGAAACAGTCTGACCGGTATCGGTGTCTTCGCCGACCGTATTACAGTGGTCACTATGGAGAATGGAATGTCGCGCAATATTGTCGAGACCATCCTTGGAGCTGTCGTCATCATCGTTGCGGGCGGCTTTTTGACCTGGGCCTATTCGCGCAGCAATGTCGGTGATCCCGGTGGATATTCACTGGTTGCGAAATTCGACCGGATCGACGGTCTGGATATCGGCAGCGATGTGCGCGTGAGTGGTATCAAGGTCGGCAAGATTCTGTCCCAGACACTCGATCCTGCATCCTATCGCGCGGTCGTTTCATTCAGTGTGGAAAGTTCCATCGAACTGCCGATCGACAGTTCAGCCGCGATCACGAGTTCGGGGCTTCTCGGTGGCAAATATCTCGCACTGGTACCCGGCGCTGAAGACATCATGCTGAAGGATGGGGAAGAAGTCACCTTGACGCAGAACTCCGTCAATCTCGAAGACCTTATCGGTCAAATGATCTTCTCCCAGGCCAATGGCAGTCGATGAGGGTTTTTTTTCGCTTATTGTCCAAATTCTCGATTGGGCTCGCATCTGCGTTCGTGCTGGCAGGTGTGACCGCGACGGCTTCCGCTGCCCCTTCGATTGAACGGCCTGCGGTTCGTCTGCAGGCGCTCGACAAGGTGACGGCCCGAGTTTCGGTCATTGCCATCAATATCGGTCAGGAGGCCACCTTCGGCACGCTGGCCATCCGGCCTCGCGCCTGCCTCGAAACTCCGCCAACGGAGCCGCCCGAAGCTGCGGCATTCCTCGAGATCAGGGCTACGGATCGTGAAGAGGCGCAGGATGATATGGCCTTTTCGGGGTGGATGTTTGCTTCCAACCCCGCCATCTCGGCTCTTGAACATCCGGTCTATGACGTCTGGGTGATCGGTTGTGCCGCCGAGCCGGTTGCAGGTTCCTCCGAGCCCGAGGTTCCAAACCGTCCGGATACGCCGGAGCCGACACCTGTCGGACCCAAGGCAAAGGAATAGGGGGCTCGCGGGAAGCGTGCCCGCACGCCCATCGCGCGCTGCAGCCGCATGCGATAGGCCTGCCTGCTGATTTCGATGGCACCGAAGGTCTTGAGGTGGGATGTCACGAACTGCGTATCGAGAAGGACAAAACCGGCTGCCCGCAGTCTCGCCACAAGTTCGACCAGAGCCACCTTGCTGGCATCGCGTTCGCGGCTGAACATGCTCTCGCCGAAGAACACTCCTCCAATCGCAAGGCCGTAAAGCCCGCCAACAAGTCGGTCATTCTGCCAGCTTTCGACGGAATGGGCGCTGCCACGTTCGGCAAGTTCCTCGTATATGCCGATCATTTCGTCGTTGAGCCAGGTACGCGGCCGCTCCCGGGTCGTCTCGGCACATGCGCGAATGACGTCGGTAAAGGCCGAATTGACCCGTGTTTCAAAACGCTGCCGGCGGATTGTCTTTGTAAGGCTGCGGGAAACATGGAAGCGATTGAGCGGAATGATGCCACGGCGAATGGGATCAATCCAGTGGATCGTGGGATCGTCACGGTCGTTGGCCATCGGGAAAAGCCCGATCGAATAGGCACTCAGCACCAGCTCCGGTGTCATTACCTTCATTGAAAAGTCTTCCCGTGCTCAACCGTTGGGGTCAGTTGAGCTTCTGGTGGAAACGTTCAGTTTCCGTCCCAGCTTTCCAGAAAGCGCCCCAACCAACCGGTATCGTAGCGCCCTTCATGCATATCGCCAGTGCGCAAAATTGCCCGCTGCAAAGGAATGCTGGATGGTATGCCATCAATGACAAATTCGGCAAGGCTGCGCTCAAGACGGGCAAGGCAGCGCTCGCGATCGAGATCGTGAACGATGAGCTTGGCAATCAGGCTGTCATAATATGGAGGCACAGTGTAGCCACTGTAAATTGCGGAATCGACCCGTACACCGGGACCGCCCGGAGGATGGAAGGTTGTCACCTGGCCCGGAGTGGGCATGAGCGTACGCACATCCTCGGCGTTGATCCGGCATTCGATGGCGTGGCCGCGAAACCGCAGCCGATCCTGGCGAAGGCTCAGTTCCTCGCCGGCGGCCACCCGGATCTGTTCCCGGATCAGGTCGACTCCCGTAACCAGTTCGGTGACGGGGTGTTCCACCTGGATACGTGTATTCATCTCGATGAAGAAGAATTCACCATTCTGGTAAAGAAACTCGATGGTTCCCGCGCCGACATAGCCAAGCTTCTTCATGGCCTCGACCACCTGAGCACCCATGCGCTCGCGGGTCGCGACATCGATCACCGGTGAGCCGGCTTCCTCGACAAGCTTCTGGTGACGACGCTGGAGCGAACAATCGCGTTCGCCCAGATGTACGACGTTGCCATGTCGGTCCCCCATCACCTGAAACTCGATGTGGCGGGGCTGATCGAGGAAACGCTCCATGTAGACGCGATCATCGCCAAACGCGTTTCCAGCCTCGTGGCGGGCCATGCGTAGCGCGTCGCGAAAATCGCTTTCCTGACGCACGATGGTCATGCCGCGTCCGCCACCGCCTGCCACCGCCTTGATCAGCAGCGGATAGCCGATGTTGCGGACGGCTTCGATGGCTTCGGCCTCGCTGGAAATCGGCCCGTCCGAACCGGGCACGGCTGGCAGGTTGAGCGATTTGACCGTGCTTTTCGCCTCGATCTTGTCACCCATCATGCGGATATGGCGCGGATCCGGGCCGATGAATGTAAATCCGTGCTCGACGACCATCTGGGCGAAGTCGGCGTTTTCCGCGAGAAAGCCATAGCCGGGATGAATGGCATCGGCGCCCGTGATTTCCGCCGCCGCCAGGATCGACTGAATGTTGAGATAGGATTCGCGAGCCGATGGCGGGCCGATGCAGACGCTTTCGTCCGCAAGCCGCACATGCATGGCGCTGTGATCGGCCGTCGAATGAACGGCGACCGTCGAGATGCCCATTTCCCTGCAGGCCCGAAGGACCCGAAGGGCAATCTCTCCGCGATTGGCGATCAGAACCTTCTTAAACAAGGTCTCTACTCAATGATAAGGAGCGGTTCGCCGAATTCGACAGGTGTCGCATTCTCGACGAAAACCTTGATGACCTTGCCGCTGCGCGGGGCGCGGATCGAATTCATCACCTTCATGGCTTCGATGATGAGCAGAGTCTGGCCCTCGCGCACATCTTCCCCGATCGAGACGAAGGATGGCGACGACGGATCGGGAGCCAGATAGACCGTACCGACCATCGGGGACTTGATCATGCCGGGATGGTCGGCATTGCGCGCCGACTCGTCGGAAGCAGCCGATGGGGTCGCAGGCGCGGCGACAGGCATGGCGACGGCACCGGTCTGGGGAGGGCTCGCATATTCGACCGTCTGCTTGATCTTCTTGGCCACGCGTATGCGAGCATCGCCCTCGGTGATTTCAATTTCCGTCAGGCCTGTACGCTGGAGAAGCTCCGCGAGCTTCGCAACATATTCGGCGTCGATATCGAGCTTGGCCATGCTTTGCCCTGGCTTGAGGAACAGTGACCGTCTGGCGAAATCCGCGTCCGCTCACGATACAGTGCCCTTCCCCGCAGCGAGGAAAATCACCGCTACAGCGGATGGCAGGGACACTCATGTTCCCGTGGAGTTGACTCCCGGCGCTTCTATATCACGTACGAAGGAGCGGCAAGGCATCGCTTCGGCAATGCAACATTTTACCCGGTTTTTCCCGGGTGATTGTCGCATTTTGGCGTCAACGCGGGGATCAGGCCGCTCCGGTCCTCACCAGCAGGCGTCCACGGACCTCACCCTTGAGGAACCTGGGCGCCCATCGGGGGACGTCATCAAGGGCAATCTCGGTGACCATGGTCTCAAGAAGGTCGGGGTCGAGGTCCTTGTGCAATTCCTGCCATGCCGCCTGTCGCTCTTCCATGGGACAATAGACAGAGTCGATACCGATCAGTCTCACGCCACGCAGGAGGAACGGAAACACGGTGGCAGGCAGTGACGCGCCTCCTGCAAGGCCACAGGCGGCAACGGCACCGTGATATTGCATGCTCTTGAGCAGGCCTGCGAGCGTTTCCGCACCGACCGTGTCGATCGCTCCGGCCCAATGTGCGGAAGCCAGTGGCGCTTTCGTCTGCGAGGTGAACTCGCTGCGATCGACGACGCGGGTAGCGCCGAGCTTCCGGAGATAGTCTTCGAGGCTCGTGCGGCCGGTGGAGGCAACGGCGCGATACCCCTTTCTGGCGAGCAGCGGCAGTGATATGCTGCCCACACCGCCGGCAGCACCGGTCACCACGACTTCGCCACGATCCGGGGTGACGCCCTGATGTTCCAGTGCGCGGACAGCGAGCATGGCAGTAAAACCGGCCGTACCGATGGCCATGGCCTGGCGTCCGGTCATGTCTCCGGGCAGCTTGACCAGCCATTCACCTTTCACGCGTGCCATCTGTGCCAGCCCGCCCCAATGTCGTTCACCGACGCCATAGCCGGTGAGCAATACCCCATCGCCCTCTTCGAAATCGGGCGAAGAGGACCGGAGAACCCGGCCGGCGAAATCGATGCCCGGCACGAAGGGGAAGTGACGGACGATCTTTCCGGCACCGGTAATGGCCAATCCGTCCTTGTAGTTGAGTGTCGACCATTCAACTGCAACGAGAACATCGCCATCGGGCAGGTCATCAACCGTCGGGGATTCGATCGATGCGACGGTCTTTCCTTCGATCTCATGAAGCACGACCGCCAAAAATTGCTCGCTCATGTGGAGCTCCATATGACATCGTTGGGCATGTTGGATACTGTCGCGGTGATCTCTATGAAAGGGGCAGACGGGATAGGGAAGAGTTCACCCGACCGGTTTTCTGTCGAGAACCACAGCAGGAATCCCGGGAATCATGCTTGTAATGCAGGAACGGGTCAAGCCTACAGGTGCGACCGGTCGTCCGACGAACAGCTTTCCGGGCTCGTCTTGTTCAGATGGAGATCAACTTTATGGCAGGATGTTTCTGGGAAGACAAACGTCTTGAAGAGATGACCCATGACGAGTGGGAACGGGTCTGCGACGGGTGTGCCAAATGCTGTCTCGTCAAGCTCGAGGATGAGGATACCGCAGAAGTCTTCTACACCGATCTTCATTGCAGGATGCTCAATGAGAATACTTGCCGTTGCACGGCTTATGATCGACGTGCGAAGGAAGTCCCGTCTTGTGTAATTCTTGGTCCTGAAAGCATCGATGATCTATGGATGATGCCAACCAGCTGCGCCTACAGGCGGCTCCATGAAGGCCGGGAGCTGCCGGCCTGGCACCACCTCATATCGAAAGATGCCAGCCTGGTCCTGAAAGCCGGAAAAAGCATTCGCGGCAGATCGTTTGCGGAAAATGCAATCGGCGAAGAGGAATTCGAGGACCGGCTGGTCGATTGGCCGGTCCTCGAAGGGGATTAGGGCATCTTCCCGTCAGGCAAGACCGGGACGACGCTCCGTGTCATCAGAAGCCGACCGTCTGCTTGATCCAGCTCCACCAGCGTTCGAAGAAGTTTCCGGTCGCCTCGGCGGCATCACTGGCCGTATCGCTGACGGCAGCAGCGGCGTCGCTTGCTGCTTCCTTGGTCGCTTCCGCCGCATCGGTCGCGGCTTCGGTCGCTGTGTCAACGGCATCGGATGCCGTGTCGGCAGCGCTGTCGGCCGTATCGGAAGCTGCATCCGCGGTATCGCTGGCAGCATCCTTGGTGGCGTCGACGGCATCGGAGGCAGTATCACTTGCCGCCGTTGCGGCATCGGAAGCGGCACCGGTCGCGCTGTCCACCGCGTCGGAAGCTGCATCAGCCGCGTCGCTGGCAGCATCCTTGGTGGCGTCGACGGCATCGGAGGCAGTGTCGCTTGCCGCCGTTGCGGCATCGGAAGCGGCGTCGGTTGCGCTGTCCACCGCATCGGAAGCTGCATCAGCCGCGTCGCTGGCAGCATCCTTGGTGGCGTCGACGGCATCGGAGGCAGTGTCGCTTGCCGCCGTTGCGGCATCGGAAGCGACACCGGTTGCGCTGTCGGCCGTATCGGAAGCTGCATCAGCCGCGTCACTGACGGCATCCTTGGTGGCATCGACGGCGTCCGAAGCCGCATTCTGGGCCGCGTCGGCAGCACTGCCTGCCGCCTCGGTCGTCGAGTTCACGGCATCATTGACGGCATTCGTGGCGCTGTCAGCAGCCCCGGCAGCAGATTCGGCAATGCCTGGCTTCTTGACCAGCGTGCTGGCATCAGTCCCGGCGGCCGACGTGTCGGTTGCGGTCTGTGCCAAAAGAGCCATGGGGCTCGCTGTCATCATGATGGCCACGGCTGGGCCGAGAATCTGCTTTCGTTCGAAATGCATGGTCCGTGTCTCCTCTCCTGTGGATCGAAAAACGCGTGATCTCATTAGCTTGGCCGTCACGGCATGGCTAATGATTCAACTGTGCAGCGGCGTATTCGGATATTATTTGCGGGAATTGACTATGAGCCTGCCTCGTCTTCAGACTCGAATGACACCCATCCCTCGCGACTCATCCTCTCCAGTGGTCGAAACCGGGTCTTGTAGGACATCTTGCGGCAATTGGCGATCCAATAACCAAGATATACATGGTCGACCTCAAGCTCGATGCAACGCCGAACATGCCACAAAATCGCATATGTACCTAAAGAGCGACGTTCTTCGTCAGGATCGAAATATTTGTACACGCCGGAAAGTCCATTGCGCATGCGATCGGTGATACTTGCCGCAACCAGACGGTTCTCGCTGTCGCGAAAACTGACCAGTACGGTATTGGATGGTGCGTTTTCCAACATTTCGCGATATTCGGCTTCACCCATGGAAGCCATGCCGCCATCGCCATGACGACTGGCTATATAACGTCTGAACAGGGCGAAATGTTCCGCATCGTAGGTGGCGGGCCCTTCGCTCCATGTCACATCGTTGTTGCGGTTGACGATCTTGCGGAAATTTCTTGTCCAGTTGAAGGATGCTGCCGGTATGCGTACCGGGACACATGCCTGGCATGTCGGGCATGCCGGGCGGTAGAGCCATCCCATGCTGCGCCGGAAACCTGCCTCGCTCAGGTGGTTGAAGACCTCGTCGTCACCCCGGCGGCGCATTTCCGCCACGACGCGTTGCTCGGTCTGGCCCGGCAGGTAGGGGCAGGGCGACGGCAGGGTCATGTAGAAGGGGCGGATGGGCGCGTGAGGATCGCTCAAGCTTTGCTCTCGACTGGATGGTCGCTGACAGTATTATCAACCAAGAGGTTTATGTACTATCGCGGATATGCAAGCGCAATACCTGCTCGAACATCGACCTATTCGCATGGATATGGCATCGCCTACAGTCGCGAACATGGGCTTGGAACCCCCAAAAACCATCTTGTCTTTCAAAGTGTTAGGGGGGGGGGTATGGAGCAAAATCCAATGATGGTGGACGTTTGGGGACCAACCTCGAACTCCCTTTTTGACACATTGACCGAGTGGGAAGCCTACCTCAAGTCCGAAAACATCGACTTCGACACCCTTGTACAAGATTCCACCGACGAGCCAACATCCCAAGACATCCAGACCGGTTCTGACCGGCCTCCTGCGACTGTTTCCACCCTCGTACCGCGAGGGCCGTCGCTATGAGTGGCCCGGCAGAATATTTGTCTGGGGCCGCTCACCCGTTCGCCACGGCTGCACACAATTACCGGTCCGGCCGGGGACGTGGTTCGGTGCGGATCACGCTGCGGCTGACCGACGAGGAGGCTGCAAGGCTGGAACGGATGAGCGCCGGGATGACCGTCAGCGCGTTTGTCCGCGAATGTGTGTTCGGTGGCGGGAGTATGCGGCGCAGGCCGCGCGACCGGCGGCCGGTGGCAGGCGAGACAGAGCTCGCTCAGGCGCTGGCCATGCTCGGCCAGTCGCGGATCGCCAACAACCTCAACCAGCTTGCCTATCAGGCCAACACCGGCACACTTGCCGTCGACGAGGCCGTGCACCGGCAGATCGAGGAGGCCTACGCCTATATCGTGGGATTGCGGAGGACGCTGCTGCACGCGCTCGGCCGGACGGTCGATGACCGGCCATGATTCTCAAGGGCTCACAGCGCGGCGGCCCTCGACCGCCGGCCCGCCGCTCTCCTCCACCAGAACCCGGCGGATGCTGGCCACCAGCCGCTCGAGCACCGCCCGGTCCAGCTTGTCGGCCCGGCCGAAGCTATGCACCACCCGGGCTTCGACATGGCCCTTTTCCGGATGGCGGTGGTTCTCGGCGAGCGCGTAGTAGCACACCTCGCTGCCATCCCTGTTCCGCCGCCTGGTCGTTCGCAAGTACATGCCCACGACAATAGCATGTTTGACCGCCTCGAAAAGCCAGAAAACGTCAATTCGTGTGCCCACATGTTTTTCGACGAAAATCCACCACCGGCGAAAACCAAATTCAACATTTTCAACAGCTTGCTGACGAAGATCGTAACCGGTGCAAAAGTCCGGGCGGACTGGATTTTTGAGGCTTGATCTGCGCGCATGGAATAAGAATATGTTCTCGATTCCCAAGAGCGATGGGACGTGATTCAAGTTTGTTATGTCCAAGCCCAATGCCACCAACCTCGCCACACTCGGCCTTGATGATCTCCGCGATTTGGTTGCGGCGCTGCTGGAGCGCGTCGCTTTGCTGGAGGCGGAGAATGCAGCATTGCGGGATGAGATTGCCCGGCTCAAGGGGCTGAAAGGGCGGCCGAAGATCAAACCGTCGGGGATGGCAGCGAAGGCCGGAACATCGACGGCCACAGGCAAGCGAGGCGGCAAGGGCAAGCGGGGTGGTTCGTCGAAGGCCAGCCGGCGGGTTCCTGTGGTGAGCGAGGAGCAGAAGCTCGGGGTTGAGGCGCCGCCCGGCTCGCGGTTCAAGGGGTATGAGGATTTTGTCGTGCAGGATCTGCGGCTGGAGAGCCGGGTGATCCGCTATCGCCAGGAGCGCTGGATGACGCCGGACGGGCGAACGGTGACAGCGCCGTTGCCCCAGGGCTTGTGCGGGCATTTCGGGCCTGAACTGGCTCGGCAGTCACCGGCGGGCCTTCGAATTTTTCGGCGGCGTGCCCAAGCTGGTGGTGCCGGACAATCTCAAGAGTGCCATCGGCAAGGCCAGCCGGTTCGAGCCGCAGATCAACCGCTCCTATGCCGATCTGGCAAGCCATTACGGCACCGCCATCCTCCCGGCTCGTCCGAGGAAGCCGAAGGACAAAGCCAAGGTCGAGGTGGCTGTCCAGCTGGTCGAACGCTGGGTTTTAGCCAAACTCCGGAACCGCCTGTTCCATAGCCTGGCGGCTCTCAATGTCGCCATCCGTGAACTGGTCGATGAGCTGAACCGGCGGCACTCCAGGCATCTGGGCAAGAGCCGCCAGGAGCTGTTCGAGGAACTCGACAAGCCGGCCCTGCAGCTGCTGCCGACCGAGCCTTGCGAATACGCCGAATGGAAGGAATGCCGGGTCGCCCTCGATTATCACGTCGAGATCGGCAAGCATTACTATTCGGTCCCGCACCAGCTTCTCAAGCAGGAGGTCAGTGCGCGGATCACCGCGCGGACGGTCGAAATTTTCCATCGCGGCAAGCGCGTCGCCTGCCATATGCGCTCCCGCCAGGAACGCCGGCACACGACAATCGCCGAGCACATGCCAAGTTCACACCGACGCTATGCCGGCTGGACGCACGAGAAGTTATGTAGCGATGCCCACCGCGTCGGCCATGACACCGGTACGCTGGTCGAGCTGATTCTCGAGCGCAAACCGCACCCAGAACAGGGCTTCCGCGCCTGCATCGGCATTCTCAGGCTGGCCAAGGCGCATGGCGAGAACCGGCTCGAGGCAGCTTGCGGACGAGCTCTCATCATCGGCGGGCTATCCTACACCTCGGTCGCCTCAATCCTCAAAAATCACCTCGATCGGCAAGCCCCCGAACCCGAGCCGGAGCTGCCCTTGCTGCAGCACGCCAACATCCGTGGCCCCGGATATTTCCACTGAGCTATCACCAAGAGAGGAGAACCATGCTCAATCATCGATCGTCAGGAGACGATCGATCCGATTCCTGAAAGGAACGCAGCCAGGAGGCTGCGGAGGGCCACCCTGACCCAGCTCGATATTCTCGGCTTCGCCGGCATGGCGACAGCCTTCAAGGAACTTTCCAGCAATCCCGATGCCCGAGCGCTCGATCAGGATTTGCTAACATTATAGCCTTTCGGCTGATTTTTTGCTACATCTCGCGTAGAGTGGCTGAGCGGGAGAATATGATGCATTGTCCGAAATGCGGTTCGGAGGTCCGGACGAAGGCGGGGTTTATCGGTGAGGTTCAGCGTTGGTTGTGCAAGTCGTGCGGCTGCAAATATACGCGCAGTACGAGGCACGGGATGGGAGACGGGATCAGACGTCGGGCGTTGCAGCTCTATCTCGAGGGCATGGGCTTTCGCGCGATCGGGCGGGTTCTGGGTGTTTCGAATGTCGCCGTTCTCAAGTGGATCCGGGCTTTTGGCGAGGAGGTCGAGCGGATGCGCAGGCCCGGTCCGCCGCCGAAGATCGCGATGATCGACGAGATGTGGCACTTCGTTCATGCAAAAAAAACGAATGCTGGCTGTGGATATCGATGTGTTATCTCACAAGATGCATCCTCGGCGTTCATGTGGGCGGACGAAGCGCCGACGACCTGAAGGGCTTTCTCAAATCGTTTCCCCAGGCTCAAGGTCGGATCACCTTCACCGACGATCTCGCCGCCTACGCGGCCGTGCTGCCGAAAGGCGCCCATTTCACCGGCAAGATGCACACGCAACGGCTCGAAAGCCTCAACGCCAACGTCCGTCATCATCTCGCCCGATTCCGCCGCAAAACACGATGTACCACCAAATGCCTGCGCATGGCCTACCTCTCCGCGCTGCTCTTCATGCAGGCGCATAATAAAAAGCTATTTGGTTAGCAAATCCCGAGGCCTCGTATCCTTTGACCAGATCGGCGGTCACGCCCGCCCCATCATAGGTCAGGAAGTCGTCGGCTAGGAGAACCGCGAATGGGTCATTGCCCACCGCGCGCTCGGCGCAGAGAACGGCATGGCCCAAACCCAGCTGCTCTGGCTGGCGCACAAAGATGCATTCGACGCCCTGTGGAAGGATGTTGCGTACCATGTCGGCTTGGTCCGTCTTGCCCTTGGACCGCAGTGTGGCTTCCAGTTCCTGGTTGCTGTCGAAATGATCTTCGATCGCCCGCTTGTTGCGCCCCGTCACAAAGATCAGCGTATCTATCCCCGCCGCGATTGCTTCCTCGGCCGCATATTGGATGAGCGGCTTGTCGACGATCGGCAAAAGCTCTTTCGGCATGGCTTTGGTTGCCGGCAAGAACCGGGTGCCGAAACCGGCAACGGGAAATACAGCTTTGCGAACGGGTTTCATATTGGGGGAGACTTTCTGAACGTCGTCTTGTGTTGAAAATGCGGGATGGTGATTTCGGTGAATTACGCCGGGAACCTGAGCGCTACCCAGAATAACCGCCGGTTTGATACCAGCGCCAGGCATCGGCGATCATGTGCTGCAGCGTCGAGCGGTCGGGCGACCAGCCCAATTCCACGGCCGCGCGCCTGCTACCAGATACCAGCGCCGCAGCATCGCCCGCTCTGCGCGGGCCAAAGCTGTGTGGGACGTCGTGGCCAGTCGCTGCCTTACATTCGGAAATCACTTCTTTGACGGAGAAGCCGGTGCCTGTTCCCAAGTTAAACACCCGGCTGCCTTTGCCTTCGAGCAGCCATTCGACGCCTTTGATGTGGGCATCGACCAAATCCATCACATGGACGTAATCACGCACGCATGTGCCGTCCGGCGTTGGATAGTCCGTGCCATAAATGGTCAGGACGTCCCGCTTACCAGCGGCAGCCTCGATCATCACTGGGATCAGGTGCGTTTCGGGTTGGTGCCACTCGCCGACTTCTGCTTCAACGTCGGCGCCTGCAACGTTGAAATATCGAAACACCACCGCCTCAAAAACCGTGGCTCACGCCAAAATCTCGCAGTATTTCCTCGACTGCGCGTTTTGAGGCGCCATAGGCGTTGAGCGGCATCTGGGCGCTCTGTTCATCGAGTACAACGCCATCTTGGTCGCCGTAGGTGGCACAGGTCGAAGAAAACACCATGTGCTTGCAGCCCGCCGCCACCATGGCCTCGACCAGGTTGAGAGAGCCCAGCACATTATTGCGCCAATAGCGCCCCGGTTCGCGTGTTGCCTCACCTACCTGGCTCAGAGTCGCGAAATGCATCACCGCGACGGGCTGGTATTTGGCAAACACCGCACCCAGCGCGTCACGATCAAGCAGATCGCCCTGTACGAAGGGGCCAAACTTCACCGCACTGGCCCAGCCTGTGACAAGGCTGTCGAACGTCACCGGAATATAACCCTGGCGCGCCAGCAGTTTGCAGGCATGAGAGCCAATGTAGCCCGCGCCGCCCGTGACCAAGGCATGTTTCATGTAATTTGTCCCCTCAAATACGCGCTTGAGAAATATCCGGTTTCAAACCGACCGCAACTGATCGGCACCGACGGCCACACGGGTCTGACCGCCCATAATTTCCATCAGGACCCAGACGCGCCGATCCGGCGCGATCTTTTCGACCTCCGCCACGAAATTGGCAAACGGTCCCTTGGTCAGGGTCACCTGATCGCCGGGCTTCAAAAGCTTTGGCGGCAGCAATTTGCCCTTCGCGTCGCAGCGCAGCATCAGCTGGGAGACCAGATCCAGCGGCACGGCCGTCGGCTCCTTGCCGAAGCTCATCAGCCGTGTGATGCCATAGGTCGAGTTTACGGTGCGCCAGAACCCGCGCGCCACATCGAAGGCCACAAAGATGTAGCCGGGAAACAGTGGTCGCATGGCAGTGACGAATTTGCCGTTACGCTGGCGCGTCTCCTCCTCCAAGGGCAGGAAAGTTCTGAAGCCTTGGCGCTTGAGGTTCTTGTCCGCGATGTTGACACAGTTCGGCTTCAGCTGCGCCAAAAACCAGCTTGTGCCGCGATCGTGGAATGTCATCTTGCAACCTTATTAAAACTCTACCGCCCACATATCGCTCGAACTTGAACAGATGCAAGTCAGCTTTTCCGGAAGGTGTGTGATATTTTAATGAAGGTCATGGCGCACCTGACCCTCAGAGCATTGATATAATGGGATAATCCAGCACTATCAGCTTGATACGTTTTGCCACCCACGCAAACGTCCGACCAACGTGGAGACGGATCGGAGGCTGAGTTGGACGGGAGTGGCGAGATTACCGAGTTTCGGGCGGCGCAATATGTGCGCATGTCGACGGAGCACCAGCAGTATTCAACGCACAACCAGTCCGACAAGATCCGCGAATATGCCGAAAAGCGCGGCATCGAGATCATCAAGACCTATGCCGATGACGGCAAGAGCGGCCTTTCCATCGGCGGGCGCGCGGCGCTGCAGCAGCTGATCGCGGATGTGGAATCCGGCGCAGCCGACTTCAACGTGATTCTGGTCTATGACGTCAGCCGCTGGGGCCGGTTCCAGGACGCAGACGAGAGCGCCTATTACGAATACATCTGTAAGCGCGCCGGCATCAACGTCGCCTATTGCGCCGAGCAGTTCGAGAACGATGGCTCGCCAGTCTCGACCATCGTCAAAGGCGTCAAACGCGCTATGGCCGGGGAATACAGCCGCGAGCTTTCGGTCAAGGTCTTCACGGGGCAGTGCCGCCTGATCGAGCTGGGGTTCCGCCAAGGCGGCGCAGCCGGGTTCGGTCTGCGCCGAGTGCTTGTGAATGAGCGCGGCGAGATCAAGGGCGAGTTGAAACGCTGCGAGCATAAATCGCTACAGACCGACCGCTTCATACTGATGCCAGGTCCCGACGAAGAAGTGGCCTGGGTTAACAAAATGTATCGCTGGCTGATCGAGGAGGACCTGTCCTTTCGCGAGATCGCCGACCGCCTGAATGAGGAAGGCGTGACCACAGATCTGGACCGCCCATGGAATTCCGGCACAGTGCGCACGGTCCTCACCAATGAGAAATACATCGGCAACAACGTCTACAACCGCTCCTCCTTCAAGCTGAAGAAACTGCATGTGGAAAACCCACCCGACATGTGGGTGCGCAAGGAAGGCGCGTTCGAGGGGATCGTGCCACTCGAGTTTTTTCTGACCGCGCAGGAGGTCATCACCGCGCGGTCGGGCACGCCTGTCAGATGAGGAGTTATTGGATCACCTGAAACGGCTTTATGCGGACGCAGGCCAGCTTTCGGGTGTGCTGATCGACCAGACGCCGGATATGCCCTCGTCATCGGCATATCGCAACCGGTTCGGCTCGCTGGCGCGGGCTTATGAAATGATTGGCTATCGCTCGGATCGGGACCAAGAGCGCATTGCGCTGAACAAACGCCTGCGCGGGATGCACCCGGAGATCATAGCGCGCACCGAGGCCGCGATCGCAGAGGTGGGCGGCACGGTGGCGCGCGATCCCAAGACCGATCTGCTGACCATCAACGACGAGATGGTCGTCAGCCTCGTCCTAGCCCGTTGCCAACCACAGAACGACGGGCGGCTGCGTTGGCGGATCCGGTTTGACCCGATGCGCTACCAGGCCGACGTCACGCTGGCCGTGCGGCTCGATCCCGACAACCGCGAGGAGCTTGATTACTATCTCCTGCCTTGGCTCGACCTGCCCCGGCAGGAAATCCGCCTCTGCAGCCGCACCAGCATCGCCTTCGAGGCTTTCCGGTTCGAGGACCTCGGGTTCTTCTACGGCATGGCTGAGCGGGTCGGCATTCGCCGGAAATGGGGATGAGGAGCGGGTTTATGGAAATCAACGCCAGTACAAAACATGAACAATCGCATCAAAGAAGGAAACCACACCCATGATGACTGACACACCGGAGAGCGTCACGCTCGTCCCCATCGACCGGATTGAGGTCCTGAATTCGCGGGACCGCAACATGAAGATCTTCGAGGAGATCGTCGAAAACATCCGCTCCATTGGCCTGAAAAAGCCGATTACAGTGACAGAGCGCGAAGGCGCCGATGGGGCGCCCGCCTATTTGCTGGTCTGCGGCGAAGGCCGATTGAACGCCTTCCGCCTGCTCGGCGAAAGCCACATCCCGGCGCTGGTGGTCAACGTGACCGATGAAGACGCCTTCATCATGTCGCTGGCCGAAAACATCGCCCGCCGAGGTCACCGCCCGCTGGAGATCCTGGCCGACATCGAGCTTTTGCTGGCGCGGGATTACACAATCGACGACATCATCTCCCGCACGGGCTTGTCGGAAAAATATGTGCGGGACATCGTCTTTCTGCTGGAAAAGGGCGAAGAGCGCCTGATCGAAGCGGTGCAAAACAGCACCATCCCGCTCACCACCGCCCTCGAAATCGCCCGGGCAAAGCATGACGATGAAAACCTCGGCGACATGTTGGAAGAGGCCTACAAGGCCGGTCAGCTGAAGGGGCACCAGATCACGGATGCCAAACGGCTCATTGAAAAGCGCCGCGAAAAGGGCCCCAAGACCGGTGGCGATCGCCCGAAGCTGACCGACGACATCCTGGACGAGGTTGCCGAATGGCAGAACCGGCCGCTGGAAAGCCTTTATCCGCTGGTCTTTTTCGATGCCTTGAGGGTCAAGATCCGCGACGAGGGGATGGTCCGCGACAAGGCGGTCTATGTCGCGCTCGGCGTTCGGCTCGACGGCCAGAAGGAGATCCTCGGGCTCTGGATCGAACAGACAGAGGGCGCGAAATTCTGGCTGCGGGTGATGAACGAGCTGAAAAACCGGGGCATCGAGGATATCCTGATCGCGATCGTCGATGGCCTGAAGGGGTTTCCGGAGGCGATCACGGCCGTGTTCCCGCAGACCCAGGTCCAGACCTGCATCGTTCATCTGATCCGCAACTCATTGGATTTCGTCAGCTACAAGGACCGCCGGGCCGTCGCCGCCGAGCTGAAGACCGTCTATCCGCTCTATTCTTTGGCCAGTGAGCGGGTTCGAATGGCTTTTCGAGTTGCCTACTCGCTGCTCGACAAGGTTGCTTTTCTCGTTGATCGCTACTGGGCTTTGGGTAAGGAGCCAGCTCGAATCAGCTTCAAGAATGTATGGATGGTCGAGAACAAGTCACGCTTGCTGCCTCAGTTCGAGAAGTGTGACAATCTGCCATTACGCGGCCTGTTCTGGCTATCGAAGGAGCTGTTTGACGACCAACTCAAGCAGACCACCGCCGCAGATTCGCGTGAATTGCACAGCATTCGGAACGCTTTGGAACATACCTATCTGCGTGTGAGCGAGGGTTGGGCCAAACCTTTCACAATCCCTGGCTCAGATAATAGTGGCTTCGGGGTCGCAATTGGTAGCGACGAGCTTGAGGCCAAAGCGATCCGCGTAATGCAGATGGCGCGCTCTGCGCTCTTTTATGTTTCGTTCGCAATCGGTCTCGAAGAGCGCAAGAAACAGCATGCGAATCCTAACCGCTTCGTTGCTTCGATGCCGCTCTACTATCTGGACGATAAGAGAAAGCGACGTGATCCGCTTTGAGTCTTTCCGTTGCTCGACTGCCCTGCCTAACTCAATTTTTGGGGGCCATGGAGGGCAATAGCGTAGATGTAGTTCTCGGTTTCATCGGCTTTGGCCCGCCAGTTTCTTCAAGCCATTGAAAAACCTGGGTTTCCCTGCGGTCCCCACGAGGCCGATGTGTGCCACAATGGCACACGTTTTACAGAGCAACCCACGGTGCCCCACAACCAGTACATCCACCAGCGCCGACAAGGCTGGTACGTCCGTGTCACCGTCCCGCCGACACTCAGGCCCGTCCTCGGGAAAACCCATGTCGTGAAGTCGCTCAAGACACGTGATGTCGAGACGGCGCGGCTACGGCGATGGGGCGTGTTGGCTCAGGTGAACGAGTGGTTTTCCGAAGTGCGAACTGATGGATACCATCCGCTCAGCCCTGAACTTCCCGGATGTGAGCCGGGTGCAAGCGGACCTTGCGCCATAGCGACCCGGAAATCGGAGTTGCAGCCAGAGCCCTCGTGGCGCGTTGTCGGTCCTACTGAACCGGCTCGGGAGGTGATTTCACAATCGCCTGCAACGGACCCGGCCCAAGCTTCGAAGATCTCGGAGCTGATCGAGCTTTGGTTGAACGAGGCTGGCGGAACTTTCACCAAGCAGACCAGTTTTCAACACCGAACCGCCATTGAGCTGTTTATGTCGTCACACGACAGGCAACTTCAGATTGATGCAGTGTCACGCCGGGTCGCGGGCGAATTCGTCTCAACGGTCTTGCTGGCATCGGGTCGGAAGGCAGCGACGATCAACCGTATCATTTCGTCCTTGTCATCCATGTGGCGCTGGGCCGTTCGCCGGGGGCTCGCCGCTGACAATCCCTGGACAAACCAGAGTGTTGTGCCCGCTCGGCAATCTCGCAGTGAAAAGAAGAGGCCCTATCAGGCCAGCGAGTTGAAAAAGCTGCTGTTTTCCAATCCCCGCCCTGTCGTCGGTGGTCGATATGGAGGTGCCCTGCGCGATCTGATCCGTTTGGGATTGCTGACCGGCGCACGCATCAACGAGCTGTGTGAACTGCACAAAGCGGATATCGACCTTGCTGACAGATCCATCACGATCAGGGAAGGCAAGACTAGCAATGCCGAACGGATCATACCTGTGCATCCGAGACTATGCGGCCTGCTGGAGCGACGACTTTGCTCGGGAAGTGATGAATTCCTATTTCCAGAATTGACCCCGGGCGGTCCAGACGGGAAACGGTCATGGTACGCCTCGAAACGCTACACGGCCTTTCGCCGAGCCACCCTTGGTGATGACCGCACCGTGGATTTCCACAGTTACCGGCGGACATTCGCCACCTATCTTGAACACGCTTCCACCATCGATCCAGCGGTCAATGCCAGCGTGATCGCCGAGTTGATGGGCCATTCAAAGCAAAGTTTGGCGCTCAACCTGTACTCGGGAGGTTTGAAAGTGGAACATCTTCGACGGGCCATCGCCTTGCTGGACGAGGTTATCGAGCCCGACATTCTCAGACTTCTGGGCTAAACTGAGGCCATCCGCGCCGTCTCGACATCACGTGTCTTGAGCGACTTCACGACATGGGTTTTCCCGAGGACGGGCCGGAGTGTTGGCGGGACGGTGACGCGGACGTACCAGCCCTGTCTTCGCTGGTGGATGTACTGGTTGTGGGGCACCGTGGGTTGCTCTGTAAAACGTGTGCCATTGTGGCACACATCGGCCTCGTGGGGACCGCAGGGAAACCCAGGTTTTTCAATGGCTTGAAGAAACTGGCGGAGAGAGAGGGATTCGAACCCTCGGTACGGTTACCCGTACAACGGTTTTCGAGACCGCCCCGTTCAACCACTCCGGCACCTCTCCGAACGGTGGCGATTACCTAACGGGTGGAAGCTTCGCTGGCAAGCACCGCGTACCGGAATTTGATCCATGGGTCAGTTTCCGGGCAGCACCTTTCCAGGATTGAGGATGTTCTTGGGATCGTAGGCATGTTTGAGCAGGCGCATGGCATGCACCGCTTCCTCGCCATGCTCATCCCTCAGAAAACGTGTCTTGCCATAGCCCACGCCATGCTCGCCCGTGCATGTGCCACCCAGTCGAAGGGCGTGATGGACAAGACGGTCATTGTAATGGCGTGCCAGATCGAGTTCCTCGGGGTTGTCCATGTCGATCAGCAGGCCCAGATGGAAGTTCCCATCGCCGACATGGCCCAGCATGTTGGTAAAGAAGGGGGCATTCACGATGTCATCGTTCACGGCCTTGATGCACTCGGGTAGTTTCGAGATCGGAACGCAGACATCCGTGCCCCAGACCTTTGCGCCCGGACGCATCGACAGCCCGGCAAAGTGCATGTCGTGGCGGGCCTGCCAGATGCGGTTGCGTTCATCGGGATCTGTTGTCGACTGCCAGTTCTCGCTCCCATTGTCCTGTGCGAGGGCCTGTACCAGTTCCGATTGTTCCTCGACCCCGCGCGAACTGCCGTGAAACTCGAAGAAGAGAGTGGGCTTTTCGGGCAATGACAGTTTCGAGAAGTGATTCGCGGCGCGGATGGCATTCGTGTCGAGAAGTTCGACGCGCGCCACCGGAATGCCGCACTGGATTGTCTCGACGGCTGTCCGAACCGCAGCGTCGACAGACTCGAACACGCAAGACGCCGACGATATCGCTTCCGGAATGCCGTACAGGCGAACGGTGACTTCGGTGATGATGCCAAGCGTTCCTTCCGAGCCGACAAAGATCCGCGTGAGATCGTATCCGGCAGAGGACTTTTTCGCCCGGTTGGCCGTTTTCACGACGGAACCATCGGCCATCACCACTTTCAGGCTGACGACATTCTCGCGCATCGTGCCATAACGTACGGCATTGGTACCCGATGCGCGGGTCGCAGCCATGCCGCCGAGCGTGGCATCTGCACCCGGATCGACCGGGAAGAACAGCCCGGTGTCGCGCAAATGGGTGTTCAACTGCTTGCGGGTGACGCCCGCCTGGACAGTGGCATCCATGTCGTCGGCGTGAACCTCGACGATAGCGTTCATCTCGCGCATGTCGACGCTGATGCCGCCTTGCAGCGGAGTGACATGCCCTTCCAGCGATGTGCCAGCGCCGAATGCGATGATCGGCACGCCGTGCTCGTTGCACAAGCGGACGATCGCGGCGACCTCGTCGGTCGAATGTGGCATGATCACGGCATCCGGCAGCCTGGTCGGATGATAGCTTTCGCCGTGACCATGCTGTTCGCGTACGGCTTGCGACGTTGTGCAACGTTCGCCGAACTGCTGTTGCAGACCGGCAATGACGGATGCAGTGGCTGTACTCATCAGGCAGCAGTCCTCACGTGGCCGAGCATCGCCAGCATCGGGTCGAGCTCGCGGTCAATCCCGGATTTCAGTCGATCGCTCAGCGCGCCAGATGCGTTGTCCGATCCTGATGCCGGCAGTCCCTGGCAGCTTTGCATGTAGCCGATGCAGGCGGCAAGCCTGCCCACCGGCAGAGAATTCCACAGGCGCAGCAGACATTCATGCACGCCGCGGGCCGTTTCATGATCGCCGCGACGGACGGCTCTGTGCAATGCCACGCCGACCTGTGGCAGGGCGGCCCCGAGAGCCGTCACCGCGCCATGGGCGCCGAGCGACAGGCCGGAATACAGGAAGGGATCGAAGCCACCCAGTATGACCTTGTCGTCAGGCAGATCGAGCATCATGTCCGCAAAGGCCTTGAAATCGGTTGAACGATGGCAGACACCGACGACTTCCGCCACACTGCCCATCACGGCATGGAGCTGTTTTGCCGAAACGGCAGTATCCGGAACGTCGCAATTCATGCTGCCGTTGTCGATGATGATGGGGTGTCCCGCATGCCCGAAAAGATCACGGAAGGGCCGGGCGGCCGCTTCGCGATCCGCGGCGCCCGCAGTTTCGAACGGTGGCGCCAGCATCGCGTCGACATTCAGTTCCCTCAGAGCACGTGCCCGACGGATCGCGTCCGGCATGTTGTCGGTCGCGAGAGCAACGACGAACGTACGCCGGCCCGCAAGGCTGTCATGGGTGGACCGGGCCACCGCTATCCAGCTATCGTCATCGAGCGTCGCGGTCTGGCTCATGGGATGGCCGACGACGAGGCCAGCTACTCCGGCGTTCACAAGCCATTCGATCTGGATCGTGAGGGCGTCGACATCGATCGTGCCATCGACGTTGAATGGTGTGACAAGGGGAGCCAAGATCCCGAAAAGGGACGCGGATGGATCGGCCAGATCAAGAGCCATGCTGTCTCCTCGATACCGGACTGCGCTGCATGCAGCCCGGCGACGTGTTTCCTCTATCGTATTCAGTCGACCGTCTCGAAGGTCTGGCGGTTCTGCAGTCGACCGAGGCGGACCGCCGTCAGCCCCGGCTGCAATCGTTTCGACGGCATCACCAGCACGCAGTTGTCATACGGTGTCAGCACCGGTTCATCACCGTCGCTGGCGATGGGCGTGCCGGCCGTTTCCACGACTTCGAGACCCGTGAATTCGCGATGAAACGCGAAGCGATCCGTCTTGATGGTCACGGCATGTGTCACTTCCACGAGCTTTTGGCCGGAGCGATCGATGGATGGCCGCAGTGGGGCGACATCGTCCTCGCTGGCAAGCCCGGCAACCCGCATGGCATCCAGACAGCAGGCAAAGGACTCGTCCAGTGTCGATCGTGCCCAGTGCTGCCCGGCCTCCACGAGCACGGCGACGGAGGAATCATGCGGGTCTCCGAAGCGGTCGAAATCGATCAGCCGCGTGCCATTGGCATGGCCCTTGTCGGCGACGATCCACTTCGGGCAACCCATTCTCGTGGCGAACTGCCTGCCCTTGCGGCGCATGGTCGACAGGGTCAGGGCGGGCGATGGCGTCTGCATCGAATGCAGGTCGAGCAGGAAATCGGCCGTCCGGTAGAACGGCAGCAACTCCCGGGCACGACGCAGTTCGACGCTGTCGCCGTCGCCTTCGAGCTTTTCGGCCATCCACAGGCGGTTCATGTCCTCGTCAAGGAAGCGGGTGGCGGTGGGATCGCCCGCATCGAACGCCTCGAAGGCGGCGACATTGGCGAGGGACAGGCTGAGTTTCCCGATGCGGGGCCGGAGGCCGCTGTCGATCAGGCGAAGGATCGACCAGGGGCCGGAAATCTCGTTGCCATGGATGAGCGCGTTGATGACGAGATGCGGGCCGGCCTTTCCACTGTCGATGACCGTGATCCAGTCGATACCGTCATGGCTTCGGCGCAGGCTTGAGATATCGGGCTTGTCGAATTCGACAGGAGTGGTCATGTGCCCAGCCTTTCCACGAGTTCGAGAATGAAGCGTTCGGCAGCGGCAAGCTGGCTGGTCTCGACATATTCGTCGGGCTTGTGAGCCACCGACATGTCGCCGGGACCGCAGACGATGGTCGGTATACCGTTTTCCTGGAACCAGCCGGCTTCCGTGCCATAGGAGACCTTGCCGGGCGCATGGCCGCCCGCGAGGTCGACACAGCCGGCGACGAAGCCGTCCCCCGGTGGGGCGCGGAATCCTGGGTAAGCGAGGAAGGTCTCGAAAGTGATATCGGTTTCGGGGGAGACCTTTCGCATTTCGGGGAGCAGGATCCCGGTCGCCCAACGCTGCACCCGCTCCAGATGGCTTTCCGGCGATTCTTCCGGCAGGGAGCGGAACTCCATCTCGAAACGGCATGTGCGCGGTATGATGTTGATCTGCGATCCACCCTCGATCCGCCCGACGCTCATGGTCGTATGCGGAGGCACGAAGCCGTCGCCATGCGGTGTCGGTGTCATGGCGAATTCGTCGGCCATTTCGGCGAGATGGGCGATCAGCCGACCTGCATACAGCACAGCGTTGACGTTTTCATGGGTCAGTGCGGAATGCCCTTCGCGGCCGCTAATGGTGACCCGTGCCGCGATCTTGCCCTTGTGGCCGTCGACAGGCTTCATCATCGTCGGTTCACCGACGAGGCAGCCCATGGGCATGTGCGACAACTCGTCCTTCATGTGGTCGATGAGGTACGGCACGCCCTTGCAGCCCACTTCCTCGTCGTGGGAAAAGGCCAGATGGACGGGGCGCGTCAGCTTCATGGCGCGGATTCGGGGAACCGCCGCCAGGGCTGCCGCAAGGAATCCCTTCATGTCACAGGTTCCGCGGCCATAGATCCGGCCATTTTCGAAACGTGGCCGGAAGGGGTCGCCCGACCAGGGTTGGCCTGCCACCGGAACCACATCCATATGGCCGGAAAGCACGATCCCCGGTTGATCCTGCGGACCCATGGTGGCAAGCAGCCCCGCCTTTTCGGCGCGTGGATCGGGGGCAGTGGTGCATTCGACACCATGTCCCGCCAGATAGTCGCGGACATGCGCCAGCATGGGCAGGTTGGACCGGTCGCTGACCGTATCGAAGCTCACGAGCCTTGCGGTCAGATCCTCGACAGGTGGACGGGCAGTGACCCGTGTGTTCAAGAGACAGTTCCTCCCCGAGGGTTCTGTATCCATTGGTAATCCCGGTCGCACCGCCAATCAACAGGGCGCCCGTCTTCCAGGCTCAACCGAGTGCGCGCCACATCACGTAAAGGCCCAGCAGCAGCAGGGCTGCCAGCAGCCACTGGCGAAAGCGCTCTTCCGAGATGCGCAACCTCACCATGCGCCCCAGGCTCAGTCCGGCAAGTGCTGGAACGAGCGAGGCGATCGAGACGAGAGCGAGCGGGCCATTGACGAGATCGTAGCGGGCGAAGGCTATGAACAGCATCAGCGAGGAGAGGCCGAACAGCATGCCCATGGCCTGAACCAGCGCTTCCTTGTGCAGGTGCAACGATTGCAGGTACATCAGTCCCGGCACGACCGATGAGCCCGTGAGGCCGGTGATCGTGCCGTTGACCAGCCCCACCAGCGGTGAAAGCCAGCGTTCGTGCTGCTCGGGGGAGGGGATGCGCGGTGCCGCGATCGAGATGGCGGCGTGAAGGGCTATGAGAAATCCCAGCATCGCTGCCGGCAAATTCGATTCAGCCCGCGCAAGCACGCCGGCGCCGAACCAGACACCGACACATGCCGGAAGCAGCAGCGGCCAGAACCGGCGGGCGATGATCCCGGTGTCCTTGCCGCCGAAGGCCTGGGCGACATTGGTCATGATTCCCGGGATGAGCATGATGGCAATCGCCTGGGTAATACCGATGGATGTCGTCATCAGCCCAAGCGCTATGGTCGGCAACCCGACACCGATGAGGCCCTTGACCGTCCCGGCAATGAGAAAGGTGCCGGCAATGAGGAAAACGGTATGCAGGTCGAAGGTCATGTGAGCGAGAGCGGCTCCAGTGACTTCCAGTCGAATTCGATACCGTGGCCGGCACGGTCGTCGGGAGCGACGGCCATGCCGTTTTCGATGACGAGCGGGTGGGCGATGTAGCGTTCGAGGCCGAATCCGTGAACTTCGAGATAGGAGCAGTTGGGAAGGGCGGCAAGCAGGTGAACGGTGAGATCGTGTGCGCCGTGGCTCGTCACGGGCAGGTTGAACGCCTCCGCCAGATGGCCGACCTTCATGAAGGTGGTGATGCCGCCGCAATTGGTGACATCGGGCTCCGCGAAGGTGAGTCCGCCCGCCACCAGATATTGCTGGAACTCGTGGAGCGTATGCAGGTTTTCACCGGCGGCCACCGGCAACCCGCCCTCGCGTACGATCCGTGCATGGCCGGCAACATCGTCGGGAATGGTGGGCTCCTCCAGCCATGTGAGATTGAAGGGCTGAAGACTGCGGGCCGCCCGTATCGCCTCATCGACGCTCCAGCGCATGTTGGCATCGACCATCAATGGGAAATCGGGGCCGAGATGCGCGCGCATCGCGGCGACGCGCTCGATATCCTCGCTCTGGCGATCGCGCCCGACCTTCATCTTGATGGCGCGGAATCCGCGCTCGTGAACGTTGCTGTCGGTCTGCGCAAGCAACTGGTCGAGGGTGAATTGCAGGTCGATGCCACCGGCGTAGCAGGGGACATGGCGGTCGTGACCACCGAGGAGGCGCCAGAGCGGCAGGCCGTGACGGCGCGCCTTCATGTCCCACAGCGCTATGTCGATGGCGGAAATGGCGAGCGACACGGTGCCTCCGCGGCCGCCGTAATGCAGTGCCCACCACAGGCGGTTCCAGATCCACTCGATGCGGTCGGGATCGGCGCCGATCAGGTGGTCGCGGGCGTAGCGGTCGACAAGAACGTGGGCGGCAAGGCCGGCCACGCCGACCGTGTAGCTGTATCCCATCCCTTCGACCCCGTCGGTATCCACCAGGCGGACGGTGACAATCTCGAAATGGGTGATGTCGCCATGTGTGCTATCAGACAGCTTGACCGGCAACTCGATACGATAGCAACCGGCTTCCATGCGCTCAAGAGTGGCCATGGGTCAATTCCTCCCCGAATGTTCCCCAGCGCCTGCTGTCATAGACAGCGCCGTACCGTCATTCAACGGAAATTGGGGAGGGGAATCCCCGATACCCCTGCATACAGGCCAGACTGGCTGTATACAGCCTATTCGATTGCCTTGTCCTCGATAACGGTTTCCCGTCCCATGAGCAGTTTCACGAGGTTGTCAATGAAGGCTATCGCCAGCACCACGGTGCCGATCGCCATCGCCATCTGCGGTATCCACATCGGCGTCGCATCCTGTCCCTGACTGATGTCATGGATCTTGCGCGATACCTGCACCGCCTTCACGGCATACCACGCGAAATAGCACGACAGGAATGTGGATACTCCCACGCACCAGATCTCGGCCATGCGCCGGCGCTGGCCGGAGAACCTGCTCAGGAGCAGCGAAACGCGGATATGGGCGCCGTCATTGAGCGAATAGGCCAGGGCGAAGAACGAGGCAGCCGCCATGCAGTAGCCCGCATAATCGGCGGAGCCCGGAAACTGCTGGCCTGTCCAGCGGGCGAATATCTGCAACAGGATAATGACGAGTAGCGCCAGAAGGAAGAATGCGGAGATGGCACCGCAGAGGCGATAGAGCGCATCGAGCGCGGTACGCAGAACCCGGGCCATCGCTGTCCTCCCACGATCCGTCAAGGTGTTGCCTGTTCCGCAAATTGTATCCCGAAAGGATGAAACCGGGATGGCGGATGGTTGCAGCTGTCGCGTTTTCCTGCCGTTCCGGTGCAAACTCCACCCGAACGGCAGGAATTCCACACTCGCTTACTGGTTCTCGTAGGCGTCGACGACCGCGCGGCCCTCATCGCCGGCAGCTTCGAACCACTCCTCGGTCATGGTCTTTCCGATGGCCTCGAGGTCGGAGCGAAGCTGGTCGCTGGCCGGCTCCACGGTCATCCCGTTGGCCTGGAGCTCCGCCTTGTACCAGTCATTGAGGCGCTGGGAGTCGACGGTTCCGGCATGGCCGGCAAAGTCGGCACAGGCGGTCACGACGTTGCGGGTAGGCTCGCCAAGGGCTTCCCAGGCATCCTTGTTGGCAAACACATAGTTGCGCGGCAACCATGCATTGACCTCGTACCAGTAGTTCAGCTGTTCCCAGACCTTGCGGTCATAGCCTGTCGAGCCCGACGAGATGAAGCTCTCGGCAACGCCGGTCGCAAGGGCCTGTGACAGCTCGGCCGCCTCGACCTGGACCGGAACGGCACCCAGGAGCTCGGCCATGCGTGCCGTGGCCGAATTGTAGGAGCGGAATTTCACGCCCTCCATGTCCTTGGCCGAATTGACGGGGTTTTTCGTGTAGATTCCCTGCGGCGGCCATGGCACCGAGTAGAGCAGCACGAGATTCTGTTCGTCCAGAACCTTCTCCAGTGTCGGGCGCGCCGCCTTCCACAGTTTTTCGGAATCCTCGTAGCTGGTGGCGAGGAAGGGGATGGAGTCGATACCGAACAGCGGATTCTCGTTTTCATGTGCCGACAGCAGGCGCTCTCCGACCGGGGCCTGCCCGGTCTGCACGGCGCGCTTGATTTCATTGCCCTTGAACAGCGATCCGGAGGCATGGACGACGATATCCAGCGCCCCGCCGGTACCCGTATCGACGCACTGGGCGAATGCCTTGGCATTTTCCGTGTGGAAGTTCCCATCGGCGTAGGCAACCGGCATGTCCCACGTCTCGGCGGCGGCATATCCGGAGGAAAGCGCGATGGCAGCAACGGCTCCTACGCCCATGCGGGCCCAATTGGTCATTCTGGTTCTCCCTAGTCACTCACCTGGCGATCTGCCTGCGGCGATCATGGCAGGCCGATGGCAAAGTTCCAAGCGTTGAGACCTTTAGCATACGGCAGGAAGAATGCGATATGACGCCTACCGGCGCAACGCGAGGTAACCGGCATGAAGACGTTCGACGACAAGGTAGGGAACGAAAAAGGCGACAGTCCACACATAGATGGCTTCGGGCACGAACGTCATCTTGCCATCGGGATCGACAAACAGAGGAGCGTACAAGCCGGCGACAAAGACCGCCGTGACCGTGAGATAGAGGCCGGCCCAGGAGCCGCCGAAGCTGCCGGACCACCGTTCGATCATCGTCATCATCGCCACGCGTTTCCTCGACTTCGGGGATTGTTCACGGGCCTGAAATTGCCACGGGGAATTCCGGCTGTGTGCGCTTAATGGCTCAAAGGCATATCTTGATCCGCCTGGACCGAACGATCCGTCAACGGTTTCGAGCGCAGGGTGCGCTGACCGGTACCCGTGTCGATGCTGCAGACCCTGTGCCGGGGCGATCCCCTTTTCATATCGGTCCGGCCGGTGCCCGGCGGACCATCGGAATCGCGTGGCACCAGGGCAGGCGGCCAGATTTCCCGGAACAGCTCCGCCGGACGACCGGCGATGATGGCCAGCAGCATCTCCGCCAGCCGTCGCCCGGCAGCACGGCTGTCAACGCGTATCGTTGTCAGGGGTGGGTCCAGCATGGCCGCCAGGGGAATGTCATTGTAGCCGATGATCGAGATATCCGATCCCACCACCAGTCCCTTGTCGCGGGCGGCGCGTATCGCACCGATCGCAACGAGGTCGTCAACGCAGACAATGGCCGACGGAGGAGCGTCGAGACGAAGGAATTCGGTCGCGACGCGATATCCTCCCGCCTCTTGAAACCCGGCATCGGAAACGAGCTCGGGGGCGATGTCGATGCCGGCTTCCTTCATCGCCCGCTCGAAGCCCTTTCGCCGCAGATGGGCGCACATCAGGTCGCTCCGGGCACCGATCATGCCGATACGCCGGTGTCCCAGCTGCAACAATCGTTGCGTGGCCATGACGAAGGCGGCTTCGTTGTCGATGTCGAGATGTGCATGGCGCTCGGGCTGGTCGCTACGACCGAGACTGACGAAGGGCATGCGCATTTCAAGCAGGTAGTCGATCCGTTCGTCCGTTCGCCGGGTCTGGTCGAAAATGATGCCATCCACCCGTTGTTCTTCAACCAGGCGGCGATAGCCGCTCAGGGGATCGCCGTCGGGCTCCTGGGTGGAAATCACGAGATCGTAGCGGGCCCGGATCAAGACGTCGTTGAGACCGGCCAGCAACTGGGCGAAATAGGGATCGTCATAATAGGCGCTGATGTCGCTCAGCACGAATCCGATGGATTCGGTCGAGCCGGAGGAAAGCCGGCGCGCCTGGGCATTGGGTGTATATCCGAGTTCGCGCGCAACCCGCACGACCCGTTTGCGGGTTTTCGGACTGACTTCGGAATAGCCGTTGAGGGCACGGGAGACAGTCGTCATCGATAGTCCCAGAACCTTCGCCAAGCCTCGAAGGTCGACCCTGCGTGAAGGAGAATGAGAATCCATAATGCAGTTGATACGGCCAAACCGCTTCGAACGTCAAATCGGCGATCAATTTTTCGATTTTATTCCATAATATGAAAATTATTCTCATGAATAATTTATCAAATTCGAGATTTCTGACTTTGCAACAGAAAGGCGCGAGGATTCGGATTGTTCAACGGGCGGCCAGTTCCAATGGCGATCCGGGGTGGTCGGCGCTTTCTGTCGGTGCGAGGAGGTCGCGACCGATGGTCGTGTCGACGGCTAGGTCCGCTGCAACGGTGATGGCGACGTCATTGAGTACGTGCCCTCCGATCTCGACATGATCGATCCACAATGCAGCGCCATCGCCGACGGAGGGAATGCCACTGTTGAGCATATCAACCGGGTTGAGCACGCTGTGTTCGAGTGTCGGGTCGACACGGGCATCAATGACGGTATCGCCGAGCCGCAGCCGGACATGGGCGACATTGTCGCCTGTCGCGTCCGGCGCGATGGCACCGCCGGCGGGAAACTGCCAGGCTCCCTCTTCGATGAACTCCGGTACGGGATTGCCGCCGGCATTGTCGATGTCGTCGGCATTTCCCGCTGCGGGTGCGATGGCGTCGAACATCGCATCGTATCCTTTCCCGCTTTCGATCGAGAGGCCGAGGAACATCACGGGCAATGCGGCGGCGAACAGCATCAGGGCACGTTTCCACTCGGACCGTGGCCGCGCCGGCGGGTAATAACTGTGCGCTCGCGGGCTCACATTGATGCTGAAGCGGTCACCGGCGACGGGCATGGGCTGTTCCTCCAACCGAAGTGCCGGCGCAACATAGTCGGACCTGTCGCCACGACCGTTAATCTGCATGGTGAACGGAAGGAAGGGTGCACATCGGTGTGCCCGCCCGGTAATCTTACCGGCATTATCAGGTTGATCACACCCACCGGTGGGGTTGCCTCGGCCACATGCTGAATCTTGCCGATGTCTCGCGCCTGAAGGGCTTTCGTTTTCCCCGGTCCGTGATTGCTTGCACGGTCTGGTTCTATCACCGGTTCTTGCGGGACGTCGAAGATCTGCTCGCCGCACGGAGGTCATTCCGACCAAATTCTCTTACCGTGCGGCGTGATCCAGAACCTCTTCGGCCCACTGGTTCAGGCTCTTGCCAGACAGCTCGGCAGCGAGCGCTGCCTTGCGGTGCACTTTGGGGTCAACACGGAACATAACCTGTGCCGAGAAAGCCTTCTGAGGCTCCTTGCCTCAGAGCTAAACCCGACAAGCTGCTAGCAGATAATGCAAGCGTCACCTTGCGGATTTTCCGGGTTCGGATCCATGAGGTTGCGCCGTTGGAAAGGGCCATGTCCGCTTATCCTGTTGTTTTGAGCTGAGACAGTCTGGTCCAGACCCGGTCGGAGGGGTTGTCGTTTTTTCTGGCGCGGGCGAGGAACCAGTGGATGTAGCGGTCGAGATATCGGGTGGCGGGTCCGCGAAACAGGCCGATGAATGCGTGAAAGCGCTGGTGCAGGCTGTTGACGGTCTGGATATGGAAGACGTTCTGGATGATCCGATGGCCAGGTTTGTCGCGCAGGACGTGATGTGGCAGGTGGTGCCGGTTTGCGAATTGGCGATAGACCGGGTCGCCGTCCGAACAGAGCACCACATTCGCTGTGAGTTGATGATTGAGCGCCTCGAGAAGGTCGCCGCCACGCCTGCCGGCGACCCGCTCGGCGCCGATCCGGCCGGCCCTGTCGGTCACGGTCAGGATCGGCATCTGGTAACGTGAGACGCCCGTAGGCAGCTTCAGCTTTAGCCGCTTGTAATCCTTCCAACGCAGACGATCAGGCTTGGAATGGGCTGCTGGATCGCGTTCGTGCCGCACCCATTGCCGGCTGCCTTTGCGGGATTCCCGGCAGAATGTCTCGTCGGCCTCGACGATGCCGGCAAGCGGACCGTGTTCGTGCCCGGCGTTTGCAGGATCGACACCCATCAGGTCCATGATCCTGTGACGCCAGCGCCATACCGTCATCTTGTCCACGCCAAGCCGCTCGGCGAGCTGCCGGCAGGAGGACGGATGAGGTCCGAGCATGTCCTCCAGAACCAGCATGAACCGGTCGCGCTTGCGCATCTGTGCCAGGGGCATCGCCGTCGTGCTCGACATTGTCCGCCGGCAGTCCGAACAATGCCAGCGCTGAACCCCGCATCCCGTCCGCCCCCAGCGGCGCAAACGCTCACATCCGCAATGCCGGCAACCCGGGCTGTCGCCTGACCGCGCCTCGATCATCGCCAGCGTGCGAAGTCGATCATCGAGAGCTTCCAAAAGCGCCCGCAGCTTGCCCACCTGCACCGCATTCAGCGCCTGTATGCCCCCGCACCATCTCTCGAAAGCCCTATGCTGCATCTGCCAACCTCGCCAATTCCGGTAATCCGCGAGGTATATCAAAGAATTGAGAACAAAGCAAGAACAAACAACATGATATGCAGACATGGCCTTGGAAAGCACCATGGGTCAATTGTCTACGGGATCGACGGTATGATTAACGATATTCGTCTCACGATGTCTGGCGCATCATCAAAAAATTAATTGACATCACGTATCAAATGGCGCAGACACCCATCAAGTTCTAAATAACGATCTAAGTTCATAATAATGAACTATTGGGAGGACAATGTGAGCGGCCGCGGTGCAGAGCGCGTACTGCAAATCATCGAGTGGATGGCTGAAAAGCCGGCACCCGTCAGCTTCAGCGAGACGGTCCGCACGCTCGATCTGCCGAAAAGCAGCACGCTCGATCTGCTCAGGCTTCTCGTCGCTACCGGTTATATCGAGCGCCTCGCCGATGGCAGTTATCGGTTGGTAAGGCTGCCGGGCGAGCCGACACCTGAGCAACGGCGGTGGGGCACTCTGCTGCGCCACGCCGACGACCCGCTTCGCCGGGCGGTGGAGGCCAGCAGGGAGAGCGGCTTCATCGCCGTGCTGGAAGCCGATCTCGGCATCAAATACATCGCCAAGATCCTGCCCGACCGTGAAATCCTGTATGACCGCGACATCACCATTGCTCGCAGGCCGCATCAGGTATCCTCCGGCGTCATCCTGCTGGGCCGGTTCACCGAGGCTGAGTTGCGTGCCTATGCTGAAGCCGAACGCGCGGCCGGGCGCCTGACCGAACCCACGGGCGACCTGATGGCCCGCGTGGCTCGCGCCCGCGTCGAGGGCGTCCATGTCAACCTGACTGGCATTGTCGAAGGCGCCAGCGGAATGGCCTCACCGATCTTCGGTCGCGACGGGCGGATTGTCGCCGCCGCCAATATCTCAGGCCCCGCGGGGCGCGTCGAATCCCAGCTTGGCAAGATTCAGCCGGTTCTGCTCGCCTGCGCCGCCGAAATTTCGAAATCACTCGGCTGGGACGGCCTCCCCGCCGCCGGTGCAACAGAAGAAGCTGAAAAAGCCGTCCATTCACGCTGAACGAAAATCTGACGGAGGAACCGTTCATGACCAATCCAATCACCCGACGCCTTGCGCTGGGCCTGATCGCCACAACTACGGCCGCGTGCGTCGCGCTGCCGGCTTCAGCCCAGTCTTTCCCGGGCGAGCGCGGCCTTGAACTTGTCGCCGGTTACGGCCCCGGCGGCGGCCATGACACCCTGCTGCGCACGATGGCCAAGGTGTTGCAGGAAGAGAGCATCATTACCGAGCCTCTGGTGGTGGTGAACAAGCCGGGCGGCGGCTCCGCCGTGGCCATGGGCTACCTGAACAGCCATGCGGGCGACGGGCATTACCTGATGTCCGTGACCTCATCGCACATCACGACACCGCTGACGTCGAATGTGGGGCTGGATTATTCCGACTTCACGCCGATCGCCCGTCTCGGCATCGATCCCGAACTGCTGATCGTCAGTGCGAACGGCCCCTATACCAGCATCGAAGACCTGGAGAACGCGGGCAAGAAGCTGAATGTCGGTGGGACGGCGACCGGCTCGCTCGAGCATATCGTGGCCATCGAGTTCGGCGAGCAGGCGGGCGTCGATGTGAACTACATACCTTTCCAGGGTGATGCCGAAGTGGTGGCCGCGCTGCTGTCGGGCCAGATCGACTTCATCGTCAGCAATCCGGGCACTTCTCGCGACTTCATCGAGGCGGGCAACTTCAAGGCGCTGGCCATCTCGACCGACGAGCGCGTCGAGGTGATGCCCGACATCCCGACCTTCAAGGAGCAGGGCCTCGACATCAGCATGGTTCTTTTCCGTGGCGTCACCGCCGCGCCGGATATCGACCCGGCGGAGCGCGACTGGCTCATCGCGAAGATGAAGGAACTGAGCGAGAACCCGAAATGGAAAGAAGACTATCTCGACCCGAACGGTGTTGTTCAGGGCTTCCTGCCTGGCGATGAGTTCTCTGCGTATCTCGGCGACACGCAGACCACCTATCGCGACGCGCTGACCAAGCTTGGTCTGATCAAGTAAGCATGGAGGTCCCTGCATGAAACTGTCGGAATTCCTGTTTCTCGGCCTGTTGGCCGTCTTTGCGGGGGCCACCCTCTATGGCAGCCTGGACATGCCCTATGGCTCGGAGCAGACCTTCGGGGCGGGTTTCGTGCCTTTGAACATGTCTGTCGCCGTTCTTGTGCTGGGCGCCCTGATCGTTTTCAGGGGCGTCCGGGCGGGGAGGGCGGACATCCCCGATCCTGCCGAGGCGTCTGGAACGCCGAAAGGGGATCAGGCCACGTCACCGCTGAAAGGTGTGGGCATTGTCATTGCGACGGTTGCCCTGATCGCAGCCACCATCGCCGCAGCGCATTTCGGCTCTCTGATGCTGCCGCTCGGTCTGTCCATGGTGGTCATCACCGCACTGTTTCTGGAGCGGGGCTGGCGTATCGGCCTGATCTCGACGGCCGTGGCGCTGATCGTGATCTACGGTATTTTCGATCTCTGGCTCAAAATTCCTCTTAGCTGACGAAGGCATAGTTCGATGCTCGATGCTCTCAGTCATTTGGCGAACGGCTTCGCCGATGTCCTGACGCCCTACAACATCGTGCTGATCTTCATCGCCGGGATGATCGGCACCGCGGTCGGCGCTTTGCCTGGCCTTGGCCCCTCGGCCGGGATCGCGCTGATGCTGCCGCTGACCTTCGGGATGGATCACGTCTCCGCGCTATGCCTGCTGACCGGTGTCTATATGGGCACGATGTATGGCGGCCGGATCACCTCGATCCTGATCAACACGCCGGGCGATGCGCCAGCCATCATAACGGCGCTGGAAGGCTATCCGATGATGCTGCGGGGTGAAGGCGGCATCGCCCTGGGCATTTCGGCGGTATCCTCCTTTTTCGGCGGAATGTGCGGCATGCTGGTGCTGATCTTTTTTGCCCCTATCGTCGCGCGGAACGCAATTTTCCTCGGCCCGTCTGAATACTTCCTGCTGATGCTTCTGGGCCTGTCGACGATCATCCTGCTGGCGGGCGAGGATATTCTGAAAGCGCTGCTGATGGCGTGTTTCGGCGTTCTGGTCGCGACCATCGGCGCCGATGTGATCTCGGGCCATGTCCGCTTCGCCGTAACCCCGGAACTGATCGAGGGCATCGATTTTGTCGCCATCATCATCGGCCTCTATGGTCTGGCCGAAGTATTCCACAATCTGGAGAATCGCATCGTCCTCAACCTCGGCAAACCCAGCCTGAAGATGGCCGACTATGTACCATCGCGGGCCATGCTCGATGAATCCAGGTGGCCAACGCTGCGCGGGTCGGTCCTCGGTACCGCTATCGGTATCCTGCCCGGCGCGGGGGCCACCATCGCCACGTTTCTCGCCTATGCGCTGGAGAAGAAGCTGAGCCGCACGCCCGAGAAGTTTGGCAAGGGCGCGATCGCGGGCCTCGCTTCGCCCGAGGCGTCGAACAACGCCGCCGTCCCCGGCTCGTTGATCCCGCTGATCACGCTTGGCATTCCCGGCTCGGGCGGCACTGCGATCATGCTGGGTGCGCTGATCATGTACGGACTTCAGCCCGGCCCGTTCCTGATGGTCAAATCCGGCGACGTGGTCTGGGCGATGATTGCCGGCCTGGTTCTGGCGAATGTCTTTTTGCTGCTGTCGAACATCCTGTTGATCCCGCTTTTCGTGAACCTGCTGCGTGGCATTCAAGGAGTGCTGTCCTCGGTAGTCATCGCGCTTTGCGTCGTCGGCGCCTATTCGCTGTCCTATTCCTACTTCAACATCTGGATCGCGTTGATCTTCGGCATCATCGGCTATCTGATGCGGCGGCATGACTACCCGACCGGACCGTTCATTCTGGCGGTCGTTCTGGCGCCATTGGCCGAAAACTACTTCCGGCAATCGGTGATGCTGGGTCAGGGAAGTCTGTCGATCTTTTGGGAGCGTCCGATCTCGCTGGGAATCATCATTGCCATGGGCGTGGCCATCTGTCTGGCCCTTGTGCTGAAGATGATGATGCGCCGGCGTCAGGCGGTTCTGGCCTCGCCGCATTCCATGGATGAGGAGACGGAAGAATGACCACGCCGCAGAATTGGACCCGGGTGGGTTTTGCAGATGCGCCAACCGGCCCGCTCGTTGGCCTGCGCGTGCTGGACCTGTCGCGTCTGGTCGCGGGCAACATGACCTCGCTGCAACTGGCCGATTTCGGTGCCGATGTGGTGAAGGTGGAGCCCCTGCCCGACGGTGACCCGCTGCGGGCCTGGCGCCAGAAGGGCGAGTCGACCTTCTGGAAGACCTATGCGCGCAACAAGCGCTCGCTGGGCCTGGATTTTCGCGGTGATGGCGCACTCGATCTGCTGCGCGACCTGATGGCGGGCGCGGATGTGATGATTGAAAGCTTCCGGCCCGGCACGCTGGAAGGGATGGGGCTTGGCCCGGATGTCATCGCACGGGACTTTCCCCGTTTGATCCTGTTGCGCGTCTCAGGCTTCGGACAGACCGGCCCCTACAGCCCACGCCCCGGTTTCGGTACGCTGGTCGAGGGCATGTCGGGCTTCGCGCATCGCAATGGAGAGATGGGCGGCGGTCCGCTGCTGCCGCCGCTGGCGCTGGCTGACATGATCTCTGGTCTCTATGGATCGAACGCCGTCATGATGGCGCTGAAAGCACGGGATGTCAGTGGGCGCGGGCAGGTTGTCGATCTCGCTCTGCTTGAGGCAATGGTCTCCGTCCTAGGGCCGGAACCGCTCGACTATCGTCTGGCTGGAGCGCCCAAGCAGCGTGTCGGAAACGGGTCGAACACTTCCAGCCCACGCAATGTTTATCGGAGCCGGGACGGGCATTTCATCGCCATCTCCGCTTCGATCCAGCGCATGGCTGAGCGTCTGTTCAAAACCATCGGCCGCGAGGACATGAACAGCGATCCGCGTTATGCGACCAACGAGGCGCGGGTCGCCCGCCGCGCGGAAGTCGATACGATCGTCGGAGAGTGGATCGGCGCGCGGGACCGCGACGAGTTGATGCGTATCTTCACCGCCGAGGGCATCACTGCTGCGCCGCTTTACTCGGTCGAGGATATCGTCAGCGATCCGCATTTCATCGAGCGCGGCATCTTTGTGGAGGTGCCTGATGACGAGTTGGACAGCGTTCCCACTCACGCCCCGCTGCCTCGCCTGTCCCAAACGCCCGGCAATCTGTGGCGACCCGCGCCACGGTTGGGCCAGCACGGGCGCGAGGTGTTGGACGATTACGGCATCGTGCCGGAGCGGTCGCGGGCGCTGATCGCCAGCGGAACCGTGCACGACAGCGCAGAGGGTGCCGCATGAGACTGCGCTCGCTGCTCTATGTTCCCGCGCATGTGGACCGTTTTGTGGCCAGGGCGCATGAGCGCGGCGCGGATGCGGTGATCCTCGATCTGGAGGATTCCGTGCCTGAGGCGGAAAAGGATGCGGCGCGCGCATCTTTGGCCACGGCCGCGCCGCATGTCGCGCAGTCGGGGGTGACGGTGTTTGTCCGGGTCAATGCGACGGACAGGCTGGAGGCGGATGTACGCGCGGCGATGGCCGCAGGCACGGACGGGGTCATGCTGCCCAAGGCCGTGCGTGCCGATAGCATTGATCGCCTTCCGGACGGTGATTTCGCCGTGATCGCCGTTGTCGAAAGCGCGGATGGCCTCCTCGCCGCGCGAGAGGTCGCCGCCCATCCCCGTGTCATCGCGCTTTGCCTTGGTGGAGAGGATTTCGCTACCGACACCGGCGCCGTTCCGGATCCGGATGTGCTGCGCCTGCCAAAGCTGTTGCTGCACTATGCGGCCAAGGCTGAGGGAAAAATTTCGCTTGGTCTGCTGCGCTCCGTGGCGCAATTCGACGACCCGGCCGATCTGGCGGCGGCGGCGGCCGAGGCGTCGAAATTCGGCTTCGATGGCGCAACTTGCATACATCCGAAGGTGGTTGATGTCTTGAACACAGCCTTCACGCCAAGTGCCGAGCAGATTGCACACGCGCGCCGCATCGTCGCCGCAGCCGAAACCGCCGCTGCGGAAGGCCGCGGAGCCCTCATGCTGGATGGCGAATTCATCGACGCGCCGGTTGTTGCCCGGCACCGCGCCATCCTTGCGAGGGGGAATGCGGCAACCGGCACTCCAAAATCCACATCACTGTGAACCGGCACAGTTGCTTCCCAGGTCGTCGACGATCGCAATAGCTACCGCAGCATCGTTCCAAGCAATGACTTCAGTACCTTGAGCATCGGTTCGGTGATCTCGGCGTCCAGCCCCTCGCGCCATTCCAGACCTACATATCGCGCCAGCGGCGGGGCACAGACCTCCCGATACCGCATCTGGCCGTTGGCGACTTCATCCTTGATGGCGATCCATGGCAGAAAGCTGCGGCCAAGCCCGACCATCGTGGCCTGCTTGCGCGGGTTGGGCCCATCAATCTCATGGGTGATCTGAACCGTCGCGCCGATCTGTTGCGCCAGCCTTTCCACAAGATCGCGCACTGGCTTGCCCTTGGCGGGCAGCATCAGCGGCTCGGCAAGAGCTTCAGCCAGCGTGATCGGCCCCACCTCCCGATCCGGATGGTCAGCTCCCATACAGAAAACCATATTCTCCGGAGCCAGATATTGTTGCTCTGGAGTCTTCTCATCCGCAATGATGATGGCGAAATCCGCCTTGCCTTCGCTCAGCATTTCACGACTTTCCCTCGTGTTTGCCTCGATCACATAGACACCGGCGAGCTGCGGCAGGTCTGAGAGATTTTGCAGAAGGCGGGGCGTGAGTTCGGGCGCGACGGACGGGATCGAACATATCCGGATGATGCGAGGGTCGTCCGGTCCGCGCCGCTGTAGGGCGCGAAGTTCTTTTTCCGCGCGGGAAACCTGCGCCAGAATGATGGTGGCGTGGTCCAGCAGCAATTGTCCGCCCTCAGTCAGTACAACACCGCGCCGCGATCGATTGAGAAGCGGCCCACCGAAATCGGCTTCCAGTTCCTTCAGGTGATACGAGAGCGCTGGTTGCGGGACGGAAATCCGGCGCGCGGCTTCGGAAATGGAGCCTGCATCACAGATTGCGCGGAAATATCCAAGTCGTCTGAGGTCAAGCCATGTCATAGTTATCCATATATAATTTTTATACAATTTGAAAGAAATCTGTATTGGCCGCTTTCGTCCGGCCACTGCTACTGTTTTCTGGTGAGATTCAGTCGATCAATGCGGGATGACGCGCTTCCGGCGCAAAACCCGACAGTGCGATCCATAATGTAACGTCGACGATCTTCAGCGCATACGCTTCAGGGAGGAAGAAGTGATGACCATCAAGCCAACCATATTGTCCGTGAGCGCGGCTTGCTTGCTGCTTGGCGCGTCCGTGAACAATGCGTTCGCGCAGAATGACAACCATGACATCACCATCGCCGCGCCGTTCGCATTCGACAACATAGATAGCTGCAACTCTTCGTCGGAAGTCGGACTGGTCGTTCGGGAGAACGTCGTCGAGGCGCTGACCCACCTGAATCCCGTCACCGGCGAGCCTGAGCCGCGTCTGGCGACCTCATGGGAGCAGACCGGGCCGACAAAATGGCGCATCACACTGCGTGAGGAGGTCACATTCACCGACGGGGAGACTTTCGACGCCAACGCCGTGGCGCGCTCGATAGAGCGCATGTTCAATCCGAAACTCGACTGCCTGAACAGGGGCAAGCTGTTCGCGAATATCCGGCTGACGTCCGAGATCATCGATTCCCATACAATTGATATATCAACAGAAAAGCCGCAGCCGCTCATGCCGATCTTCATGAGTTTTCTGACGATTGAATCTCCGAAGACCGATTTCGACGCAATGACCAGCGCGCCGGTCGGCACCGGCCCCTACATGGTACCCGAGCGTGGACCAGCCGATCCGATTGTTCTGGTCCGACAGGACGGCTATTGGGGCGAGACGCCTGCGGTCACCAAGGCGACCTATCTGCGCCGGGACGAAAGCGCGCTCCGCGCAGCGATGGTGGAGGTCGGCGAAGCCGATATCGGCCTTTACATCGCGATCCAGGACGCCATCGACCCCGAGATGGATTTTCCCTATCTGAATGCCGAGACGACGCGCCTGAGATTCAGCTTCGTGGGGCCGCTCGCCGATATCCGCGTGCGCAAGGCGATGAACCTGGCAATCGATCGCGAACTGCTCCGCGACGGGCTGTTCAACGAAAATTACATGATCGCGACGCAAATGTTCCTGCCTCGCATCAATGGCTACAACCCCGACATGAAGCCTTGGCCGTATGATCCGGAGCAGGCAATAAAGCTTCTCGACGAAGCTCGCGCCGACGGCGTTGACGTGGACTCGGAAATCCCTCTGATCTCCCGCATCAACTTCTATCCCAACGGACAGGAAGCGATGGAGGCGATGATCGAGATGTGGAAAGCGGTCGGCCTGAACATAAAGCTTCAGCCGATGGAGCGTGCGCAGTGGTTGAAACTGGTGAACAAACCTTACGCGGAGCCTCGCCCCGCTATGCTGATCCAGGAACAGCATGACAACAATTCGGGAGATGCGACCTTCACCATGCATTTCCGCTATCATTCGACCGGTCAGCAATCCGAGTTCGGCGATCCGAAGCTGGATGAACTGATCGATGCTGCGGATGTTGCTTCGGGCGAGGAGCGCGTGAAACTCTATCAGGAAGCCAACGCCTATTCCGCCAGCGAGATCGTGCCGGACGTCATGATGTTCCACATGATCAATTATGTGCGGATTTCGCCACGTCTGGACTATCGCCCCGATGCTCTGACGAACACGATGATGGAACTGTCCACAATCGGTTTCAAGTAAACGACTGATGAGAAGACGGATCGGGCGGTCCCTGCGCCGCCCGGTCGAAACCCGTTACCGTCGAAGTCCGTTGTCAGGGAGGACGGGTTTTGGGCCGTTATTTCCGACAGAGAACCATACAGAGTGCGCTTTCGCTGTTTGGCTTGATTGTACTTGTCTTCTTTCTGGCGCGGTTGACCGGGAATCCGGCGGATCTGCTTTTGCCGGTGGACACTCCGCAATCGGTGCGCGATGAATTCTCCGCTAGGCACGGTTTCGACCAGCCGGTGCTTGTGCAATTCGGTCGGTATCTTGTCGAGCTGGCGCAACTCGACATGGGGTATTCGTTGCGCGACGGACGCCCCGCGCTCGATCATGTGCTGGCCGCCTTTCCCACAACGCTGTTGCTGTCGTTCTGGGCGATGTTGATCTCTCTGACTATCGCCATCGTGACCGGGTCCATCGCCGCGTGGCGGCCGGGCGGTCTGTTCGACCGCATCGCCAGCCTCATCTCACTGGCCGGCGCCTCCATCCCCAATTTCTGGATCGCCATCGTTGGCGTCCTGATCTTCGCGGTGTGGTATCGGGTGCTGCCGACCTCGGGAACCGGCACGCCGCTGCACTGGATTCTTCCCGTGACGGTATTGTTCATCCGCCCTTGTGGAGTGCTGACCCAAGTGGTGCGGTCCTCGATGATCGCCGCCCTCTCCGCCCCTTACACCAAGACCGCGCGTGCGCGGGGAGTGAGAACCCGTGCGGTGATCTTTGGCCACGCCCTGCGCAACGCGATGCTGCCGGTCGTCACGGTCGCGGGCGATCAGGCCGCCGGCATGATCAATGGCGCGGTTATCGCCGAGACGATCTTCGGGTTTCCCGGTGTAGGGCGGCTGCTGATCGACTCGATCATGTTCCGCGATTTCGCGGTTATTCAGGCCGCCGTGATGGTGACGGCCATCGCCATCTTCATTCTGAATATCGGGATCGACATTATCTACGCGATCCTCGACCCACGAGTGAGGCACGGATGACATGACAGACGTGGCTCACTCCGGCGTTGGCGATGCCCGTGCTGCATTGTCCCGCATCACGGACGTGTTTTTGATGCTGTGGCGTGACAAGTTCGCGTTCGTCAGCGCGCTCTTTCTGTTGTTCGTCATCTATGTGACGATCCTTGGCTCATCTATCCTGCCGGACGGTGCGCTTACCATGAACCTGCGCGCCCGTAATGCGCCACCCTTCGATCTTGAGCGCGGATGGGTCTACATCCTCGGGGCAGACAATCTGGGCCGCAGCCTGCTGGCGCGGCTGGCCGTGGGCGCCAGATACACCCTGCTGATCGCAGGCAGTGCGGTGATCATTGCGCTGGTGATCGGTGCATTTTTTGGGCTGATCGCCGGATATCGCGGGGGTTGGATCGGAACCATCATCCTTCGGCTGGCCGACATCGTGATGTCGTTTCCCTCGCTGCTTCTGGCGCTGATCGTACTGTTCGTGCTGTCGCCTCAGGTGTCCAACGTGGTGCTGGTCCTGGCGCTCAGCCGGGTGCCGGTCTACCTGCGAACCTGCCGGGCGGAGGTGCTGGAGATTCGCGAACGCCAGTTCGTGGTTGCGGCCAGGGCGCTCGGCGCGTCGCACGCCCGCATGGTGTTCGTGCACATCCTGCCTAATGCGCTTCCGACGCTGATGACGCTGGCGACGTTGGAATTCGCAGCCGTCATGCTGTCGGAAAGCTCGCTGTCTTTCCTGGGGCTCGGCGTGCAGGCGCCGGCGGTCACCTGGGGTCTGATGGTATCGGATGGGCGTGGGTATCTGGCCACAGCCTGGTGGCTGTCGTTCTGGCCGGGCGTGGCGATCTCGCTGACCGCGATTTCGGCCAATCTGCTGGCGAACTGGCTGCGGACAGCGCTTGATCCGGCGCAACGGTGGCGGCTTGAAGCGCGGAGCAAATCATGACCCAGAGTCTGCTGGAGGTTTCAGACCTCACGGTACGGTTCCATTCACACGGGAAAATCGTGGATGCGGTGAAGAGCGTAAGTTGGGGTCTCGACCGGGGCGAGACGCTCGTGATTCTGGGCGAATCCGGATCTGGCAAATCGGTCTCCGCCTCCGCCGTGATGGGGCTGATCGACATTCCGCCGGGTGAGATCGTCAGCGGCCAGATCACCTTCGATGGCAAGGACATCCTAAATCTGCCCCTTGCCGCGCGCGAGAAGATCAACGGCAAACGCATCGCGATGATCTTTCAGGATACGTTGGCGGCGCTGAACCCGGTCTACACTGTGGGGCATCAGATCATGGAAAGCATGACTGCCCATGGCGTGGAGCGGGCGGAAGCAAAGCGGCGCGCGGTCGAACTGATTGGCCGCGTCGGGATTGCAGAGTCGGAGCGGCGTTTCAGTGATTATCCGCATCAGTTCTCGGGCGGCCAGCGGCAGAGGATCATGATCGCCGCCGCTATCGCTATGGAGCCCGATGTGCTGATCGCCGATGAGCCGACCTCGGCCCTCGATGTCACGGTGCAGGCGGGTATCCTGAAGCTGCTGAAAAAACTTCAGACCGAAAGCGGCATGAGCATCCTGATGATCACGCACGATATCGGGGTTGCCAGCGAGGTCGCCGACAAGGTCGCCGTCATGAGCCAGGGCGAAGTGGTCGAACAGGGCGATATCCGGTCAGTGCTGGACGCACCGCAGCACCCCTATACGCAACGGCTGCTGGAGGCTGTACCGGGCCGCCGCGGATATCCGCAAACTAGCGCAACCACCGGAGATATTCTGCTGGAGGTCAAGGGGCTGTCGAAATTCTATGACCTGACCGGCGGCCTCCTGAAAGCGTCGACTGGCCGAACGATCAGGGCGCTGGATGATGTCAGCCTAAGCCTTTCCAAGGGAGAGGTGCTTGGCATCGTGGGTGAGAGCGGATCAGGCAAGTCCACGCTGGTGAATACTCTTCTGGGTCTGATCAAGCCAACCACCGGAGAAGTGCTGTTTCATGGTCAATCGATGCTGTTGGAAGATCAGGCCGCCATGCGCGCATTACGCCGGCGCATCCAGGTCGTGTTTCAGGACCCAACCGCATCGCTGAACCCGCGGATGTCAGTGGCGCGCATCATTTCCGAACCTTGGGCGATACATGACGGCGTCCTGCCGCGCGACCAGTGGCCAGGGCGCGTGGCAGAATTGCTGGAGCAGGTCGGACTGAGCTCCGAGCATGCGGCCCGATATCCGCATCAGTTCTCGGGCGGGCAGAGGCAGCGCATCGCAATCGCGCGGGCGCTGGCGCTTCAACCCGAAGTCATCATCTGCGATGAGGCTGTCTCGGCGCTGGATGTATCGATTCAGGCGCAGATCATCGAGTTGTTGAAAGACCTCAAGCGACAGCATGGACTGTCCTATCTGTTCATCGCCCACGACCTGCCAGTGGTCCGCGACTTCGCCGACCGTACTATCGTGATGCAGAACGGGCGGGTGGTGGAAAGCGGCCGGACACAGGACGTGTTCGAGCGGCCGCAGCATCACTACACGCAGAACCTTCTCGCTTCGCGGCCGAAAGAGGAGCGCCATCGCGGTGGTGCATTGGAGACCGTCGAATGACGCCGAAACGCAGGGCTGAGCAGGCTGCGGAGTTGCTCCTGCGCACGCGCGAGGAGAACCGGACCCTTCACGAGCTGCCTGCCGAGTTGGCGCCAACGACGCTGGCCGAAGCCTATGCCGTTCAGGACGCGACGCTGAGGCTGATCGGCCCGGCCGGGGGCTGGAAGGTCGCCGGCAAGTCCGGTGGCGAGCCCAGATGTTCTATCCTTCCGGCTGGGGATTTCCATGCCTCGGGCGCCCTGTTCGACATGCCAGGTCAGGGGTTTGAGATCGAAGTGGAGACAGCCTTTGTCCTCGCCCACAATATTCCTGATCGGCCAGGACTTGTGAGCGAAGCCGATATCCTTGCGGCCATCGGGTCCGTGCATCTGGCGCTGGAACTGTGCGCTTCACGATTTGCCGACCGCAGGTTGCTTCCGATTCCGACCCCGGTCGCCGACCTGCAGGGCAATGCGGCGGTGGTGCTTGGTGCACCTGTCGAGGACTGGCGGACGTTGGTGTTCGAGAGCCTCCCGCTCCAATTGAGGATCGCAGACAAGACGCTGGACCTTTCGCCCCGGAACACGGGACTGCCTGAAACACTGAAGACGCTCTGTTGGCTGGCGAACCATGCGCGGGAACGCGGGGTGCCGTTGCAAGCCAAAAATACGATCATAACCGGCGCACGGCTGGGGCCGGTCGACCTAGGGTCAGCGGCCGAAGTCGCGGCGTTCTGTCCCGGCCTCCCTGAGGTTCGAGCGTTTTTCCGACATAATCCCCTGACAGGAGAGTGAGATGTACGGCTTCCAGATTCACATGCGGCAAAGACAGGCGCCTCAGGAGCTTATCGACAGGTTCGGTGCCATTCCCGTGGCGAACATCAGCGATGTCATGTCTCGTATGACGGCAGGTGGGTCCCGGCTGCGCCCCATGCATGACGGGACGCCTCTGGCTGGTGTCGCGGTGACGGTCAAGGCCCGACCGGGCGACAACCTGATGATCCATCACGCCATGGACATTGCCGGACCAGGTGACGTCATCGTGGTCGACGCCGGTGGCGATGTCACCAATTCTCTGATCGGAGAGATGATGGCCGCCTACGCGGAAACCCGAGGGATCAGCGGATTTGTGCTAAACGGGGCGATCCGGGACGCGGCGGTCATCCGCGCTGGCCGACTGCCGGTTTTCGCAGCGGGCGTCACCCATCGTGGCCCCTATAAGGATGGGCCGGGTGAGATTAACTGCAAGATCTCGATAGACGGCATGGTTGTCGAGCCGGGAGACATTATTGTCGGCGACGACGATGGTGTTCTTTGTATCCCCTTAGATGGGGCGGAGGCCGTCTGTCAGGAAGCCGAGGCGAAGTCCGCACAGGAAGGCGCTACACGCCAGGCGATCGCGGAAGGGCGCCTGAACCGGGAGTGGGTAATAAACACGCTGCGCGCCCGGGGCTGCATCTTTCCGTAGAAAGTCCCCCTTTCAGTCGATTGGTCCCCTTTCGCAAACTCGCGAGAGGGGATGTCCAGGACCAACTCGCTGTAATACGCCAGAATTAAGTTCAGCGACGGCATGGCTATAGGCGTGGCGGCCAACCAAGATTCCTCTTGGAATACGCCGTCATCTCGAATCAAGCATAGTTCCAGTTGTATGGATTTTCTCCCACACACCATCCTCTATAAGTTGCATGGCAACTGTCTTGATGGTTTCGCTTACACGAGACATGGCGATTGGATTGACGACGGCGTCGGAGCGGTGAAGGATTAATCTTCGGTACAAGGTTGGGTTCACAATCGGGGTTGAACATAAACCTTCGGAGAAGTCCTTCTCAGTGAATGCGCGTCCCATGATCGTGTGCCCGTAGCCGTCCAAAATGGCTGAACGAGTCATGAATGTTCCGTCGATCTCGAGTACGACATTTGCTTCGATTCCCAACCGCGAAGCTGCGCCATCGACAATCGAACGCATGACGTGGTGACGCGGTGTGGAGAGGATGAGCGGCAGTTCCAGCGCGTCGGCCAGCGAGATTTCGGCGCAACCGGGCGCATTCTCGCGATTGCTGATCAAGCAAAGCGCCTCGTCGGCAAGCGGTTGTGCCGATGATGAACCGACACTGGACATGCTGATAGCCAGGTCGATCCTGTTTTCGCGCAGTCCGTGAGCCAGGGATTGGGTAGTGCCTTCCTGGAGATGGATCTTCACTCTTGGCAGGTCGGTTGTTGCTACCTTGAGCAAGGGCGACAAGAAAACACCGGTAAGTGTGCTCGCAATTCCTATGACAATTTCTCCGGTGGGGACATCGGCTTGTTCCAGGAGTTTAGCTTCGGTCTCCTTCACAGCACGAATGATCCGTTGCGCCTCTGCCTGTAGCATGGCTCCGGCTTCAGTCACGACGACCCCGCGAGCATGTCGCTCGACCAATTTCACTCCAAACGCTGTTTCGATTTGCGTCAGATGATAGCTGAGCGCCGGTTGCGCGATACCCAGCTCCCGGGCGGCCCGGGTTAGGGACTGCTCTCTGGCTATTGTGAGAAAATACTGAAGCCGCCGAAGGTCCAGCATGTCCTGCCTATCAATTGGTTTTATGGGAAGGATTAGTATTGTGTATTTGTTATATTAATCGGGCTGTGGTTGGAAGAGCCGTGATAGCCGACTTGGAAGGTGTCGATGACTCTGCACTTCGAGCCATTCTTGTGGGAATTCGTTGCCGCCGGGTGTGACCGTTCTTGGGAACTCGGGTACGGCGGCAAGACCGCCTGCACACAGTTGCGTTGCGCTGCGCGGGACTCCGTTCCAAATCCGATCGGGCAAGACAAAAGGTTAGACGCATGAGTGGAACCCGCCTGCGCGCCCGGCTTGAAGCCGGCGAAGTGATAAAGATGATAAACCCCCACGATTCATCCTACAGTCTCGCCGCCCGTTTGATAGGCCATGGCGCTGATGCTGTGTTCGTGGATTGCGAGCACGGATCCTGGAGCTTCGAGGATGTCCGTATGACGCAGGCCGCTGTGCGCGCGGCGGGTGGCGATGTCATCGTCCGTCCGCGGAGTCATGACCGTTCGTTGATCATCCGCTACATCAACTGCGGTGCCGACGGGGTCATGGTGCCCATGGTCGATGACGCCGACGAAGCGCGGGCCATCGTCGACGCGGTGCAATATGCGAGTTCGCATGACAAGCATTCAACCCTCGTGATCTGCATGATCGAGAACGTCGACACCGCCCGGAACAAGCTTGACGCGATGTTGGACGTTGAGGGGATAGATGTCTTCTTTCTCGGCCCTTCGGACCTCACCAAGTCCATGGGGCTGCCGCCACCGCGCGGCAACGAGGATTGGAACTGCGGCGTCAAGGAGGTAATTACCGAGACCATCGGCCGAATTGCGGCGCGCGGCAAGATCGCTGGCACCCTGGTGCGCGAAGATAACGCGCGGCACTACAACAAGGCTGGCGCACAGTTCCTGTACCTGCATGCGGATCCGATGTTGCGGGCGGGATTTGCCAGCTTCGATCGGGCGCTTTCCAGTTGAGAATGCGGGTGGTCCTGGATTGAGCAGTCTGGCCAAGGGAAGTCAGGCTGCCGTATCGGATCCCGCATGGCAAAATGTAGAGGGAGGAAGACATGAACAGACGAGAGTTGATGGCATCGGTCGCCGGCATGGCCGGTTTGGCGACCATGGGCACGGCGTTCTCGCGGGCGGCCTTGGCACAGGACATCGATGCACTGGTCGAGGCATCGAAGGCCGAAGGCCGCATGACGATCTATTCGAACTGGGGCGAGGAATTCTGGCCATATATTCTTGATCCGTTTAAAGAAAAGTACCCTTGGACCGAGTTCGATTATCTCGACCTGGGCGGCAACGAGATTCTCGAGCGGTACCTGATTGAGACTTCTGCGGGTGCGAAGTCGGGCGACTTCCTTCAGCCAACGGCTGCGGTTACCGTCGAGGACCTTTATGGCCGCAATCAGTTCATCGACTTCCAGGTCACCGATCACGACGTGCTACCCAGCATCGCGAAGTCCCGGCCCGGGGTCTATGCAAATGCGCTCGATGCCGAGGTGATGGGATGGAACAAGCGTCTGCTGCCGCCCGAACTGGTTCCCACCGGCCTTGAGGATATGGCGAACAAGGTTGCGGCCAATCCAGATGTCTTCGACGGCAAGATCGTCGGATATCCGCCGCATACAGTCGCCTCGCGCAACTTGATCTTCCATCTGCTGGAACTGCATCATGGACCGCAGTTCTGGGACTGGATGGACGTGATCGCGCCAAAGATGAAGTTCCTTGAGGGGAGTTCGGCGATGGTCGAAGGAATCATGTCCGGCACCTATCTGCTGTGCCTTGCCATGCCGCTGTCGACCTGTCTTATGACCATGCGCGACCCGGCGCGGGCCTCGCTCTACGACTGGGGGTTCCACCATGACGGTCAGGCGGTCGGTGGAAGATTTGCCGGTATTCCCGTAGCCACCACGACGCCGAACACGTCGCGCCTGTTGCTGGACTACATGATGACGAAGGAAGGGCAGGCCGCGAATACCTTCGCTGGCAAGCTGTCAGTCCGGTCTGACCTGCCACCAGAAACGATGGCCGAGGATGCCGTCACTCTCAACGACATCGAGCAAGCGGTTGGACCCGAGAATATCGTAGTCGTCGACTACAAGGCTGACCTTGAGGAAGGCATGGCCGTTTTCCGGGAGCGATTCAAGAAGGCGCTGCAGGCATGACCGGCAGGTAGCGTCCAAGGGCGATTTCATGGGTGTTGCTCGCTTGTTCAGGCGGCAACGCCCAGGGGCTGCGGGTATGGCCGAAGTGACTTCGGGCGCCCTCGGTTACTCACGATTGCCAATGGGACTTAACGAGCAGCCAAGACATGAAGAATGTCCTCAAGGAAAGATTAACCGCGAACAAGGTTGCCTTCGGATTCCAGATTCGCGAGACGCGCAATATCGCTATTGTGCGGGCGGCGGCGACATTCGGTTATCACTTCCTGCATATCGATCTCGAACACAGCACCATGGACCTCCAGGTGGCCGCGCAGTTCTGTGTTGCCTGCATGGGCGAGGGGATTTCCTCGGTTGTACGGGTACCAGGGCAGTCAGCGGAGATTGGCTGCCGCCTTCTGGACGCGGGAGCGCAGGGCATCATCGTGCCGCACATTCACACACGCGCGCAGGCGGAGACGGCTGTGCGCTGCTATCGGGTACCGCCTTTGGGCGCCCGCTCAGATGGGGGCGGCGTGCTGACACGATGGGAAGCATTGCCGTCGGACGAGAAGTTCCGGCGGCTTAACGAGTTGATATTGCTCGCCGTCATGATCGAGTCGACAGAGGCCTTGGCCAACATAGACGAGATTGCGGCGGTCGAGGGTGTGGATGTTCTTGTCGTCGGGACGAACGACCTGTCGGCGGACATGGGTATCGAGAATAACGGGGATGACCCGCGGATTCTCGACGTCTATTCCCGGATCATCGCGGCGGCACGCAGGCACGGCAAGGCAATCCGTCTTGGTGGTGAATACGATCCAGCAATGGTGGCGAGGAACATCGAGCTCGGCGCGAGGATGGTGACGGTGACGGGAGACGAGCGTGTCCTGCTGAATGGAATGAAATCATCGGTAAACGAGATAAAGCGTCGGATAAGTCACCTGGACATAGAGATGGGTTGAACGTCTGGACGACCGAAGGGCCGGCGAAAGGGATGAGCGCCAGTGGCAGGACTGATTGTCGAGAATCTGACCAAGACATACGGAGCCTTGAACGCGATCGATGACATCTCGTTCGAAGTGGCAGACGGGGAATTCCTGACCCTGCTTGGGCCCAGCGGCTGTGGGAAATCCACGACGCTTGCCGCCGTGGCAGGGTTGACCGAGCCAACGTCGGGTCGAATCGTTTCGGGCGAGACCGTGTTTTTCGACAGCGCGCAGCGCCAGTACCTATTGCCAGAGTATCGCAACTGCGGCCTGGTGTTCCAGTCCTACGCGCTGTGGCCACACATGACGGTGGCGAAGAACGTTGCCTTCCCTTTGGCGCTGCGAAAACTCAAGAAAAATGAGATCCGCAGCCGCGTCGACGAGGTACTTTCGCTGGTCGAACTCAACGGAATGGCTGATCGATATCCGCACCAGCTATCCGGCGGACAGCAGCAACGGGTCGCTTTGGCACGGACGCTCGTATACCGCCCGGCACTTCTGTTGCTGGATGAGCCGCTTTCGAACTTGGACGCGAAACTGCGCGAGCGGGCGCGGTTATGGCTGCGCCAGATGCATGACCTGGTGAAGATCTCGACTATCTATGTCACCCATGACCAGGTCGAGGCTCTGGCCCTGAGTGACCGGATCGCGGTCATGAGCCATGGCCGGATCGCGCAGATCGGCACACCGCCCGAGATCTACAATAATCCTGCATCGCCCGAAGTGGCTGATTTCATCGGTACCAGCAGTTTCCTGAAGGGTACACTCGTCCGTGGCAATGGCGATGACAGCGCGGAAGTACGCCTTGCTGACGGGGTGGCAATAAAAGTGAAGCCGCATGTCTCCGTCACGAATGGCTCGGCGGTCACGGTCGCACTGCGCCCCGAGCGCCTGAAGCTGTTGGAAACCGGTGAAGAGGCGCCCGAGGGTGGCAGCGAGATTGATGCACGGGTCGTATCCCGGACCTATTGCGGCTCCTGCATCCAGTATGGTGTCGATTTGAGGGGTACGGAAATCAAGGTCGAGACGCAAGACGACATAGACCTTGGTGCGGTCCGTCTGTGGATCCCAAGATCGGCCTCCAGCGTCTTCGAAGACAGGTAGACCTAATAATGTCTGATACCCTCGCCTTCAGCCGTAGCACGGAGGACTTGTCTGCGGGCCTGAGCAGGCACGGCACGCTTAGATCACGACGCACCAAGATTATTTATTGGCTTGTCGCGGCCATCGTGCTTCTCATTATTGGTGGCCCTTTCATACCGCTGATCTACCAGTCCTTTACCGACAAGCCGCTTTATGACGTGGGCGAGCAGTTCACGTTGGCGAACTACTACAACGTTCTTACCAGCGACGAATTTCGGGGAGCGGCGCTGAACAGCCTGATATTCGCGGTTCTTTCCACCATTGTCAGCCAGGTTGTGGGCGCGTTGCAGGCGATCTGCCTTGCGCGCACCAACATGCCGTTCAAGGGGCTGATCGCAGCCACGGTCCTTACACCGCTGTTCCTGTCGCCGCCGGTTTTGGTGTTCGGATGGGAGGTCGTCTACGGCCCGGCCGGCTATGCAACGGCGTTGGTCCGGAACGCCCTGGGTTTCGAGCCATGGGTACTGGAATCGATGCTTGGTATGGCGTTGGTCGGTGGTGTGATGCATGCACCGATTACATTTCTGTTCTGCCGCGGTGCTGTAGCACTGGCCGATCCCAGCATGGAAGAGGCTGCGCGCAGTTGCGGGGCCTCGCCGATGCGGATCGTGTGGCGCATCACGATACCGCTACTGCTACCCGCCATCACGTTCAGCGGCATGATCAACTTTACCAACTCGCTGGAGTCGCTTTCGGTCCCGCTGATCTTAGGTGAACCGGCAGGTATCCAGTTGCTCATGCCGCTATTGTACAAGATGGTCTACGGCCAAGTCGGGGCGGATTATGGTGTAGCTGCATCCGCTGCACTGATGTTCCTGACAATTGTCGCACTTCTGCTGTACCTGCAAACTTATGTGATCGGCGACACCAACCGTTACACCAGCGTCACGGGCAAGGCATCGCGCCAAGGCCTGTTCGATCTCGGCCGGTTCCGTTGGGTCGTTTTCCTTGTCGTCGGCGGCTACGGCCTGGTCTTTTTGGCGGTACCAATGCTCGGCATTTTTGTGCGCGCCTTTGTGACGGTCCTGACGCCGCTCATTCCCGTTTGGGAAGTCCTGTCGTTGGAGAATTTCGAGTTCGTCGCCGGGTCGGAACGGTTCCGCCGGGCCGTCACCAACAGCGTGGTTCTTGCCAGCGGTGGCGGGCTGATCGTCGTTGGATTCGCGGCCGTCACCGCGCTGATCTGCTACCGCTCAGAATTTCGGTACCGGCGCCTTCTGGAATATCTCGCAATGGTTCCGCGTGCTGTTCCGGGCATGATCGGCGGTATCGCTTTTCTGTACACCATACTCCTTGTGCCCGGAGTCGGCGCGCTGCGTTCGACGCTGGTGATCTTCATCATCGCCTACACGGCCAAGTTTCTGCCGACCGCCCTGGGCACGATCTTTCCGAACATTACCAAGATCGGAAAGGACTTGGATCGAAGCTCGCGAATAATGGGTGCGGACTGGTGGACGACTGCACGGTGCATTCTGTTCCCGCTGATGATACCCGCACTGTTCTCGGCCTATGTTCTTGTCTTCGTGCAGATAATCCGTGAGTACTCAATGGCACTGTTCTTGGTCGCACCCGGGGCGGAGGTCATGAGCATTTCCATCTTGCAAGCTTGGATTCAGGGCGATGTCGGGCTGGTTGCGGCGATGTCAACTATTCAGACAGCGATCATCGCGCTGTTCCTACTGGCTGCCAACATGATCAGCCGTGTAGCGTTCAAGGCCGGAGCACTTTGAGGACAGGTGGACACCTCCGGAAAACTGGAGAACGTCACAAAGCAGGGGGGTAATTTTCGGGAAGGCTCGCGATTGGCGATTTTTCAGGTGTATTCTGTGGAAATGGGAGCGCCCGGGCCACCGGGGGAAGGTCACAATGCTCCCGATCCTGTGGTGGCTAGGCCCGGCGGATGCGGCCTCAGGGACTCCCGGAACGCGTTTTTCAAGCGGTGAGAGAACGAATTTCCTTGGGATGCGTGACAACTGGCGCTATTCAGCCCGTCAAGTTCACGAGAACCTGCCATGGACCGCTTTATCGGGCAGGGGATGGCGGCCGGTATTGTTGGGGGGTGAAATCCAGGGTCTGTGCGCAGCGATACGTGCTGTTTGAGTGCTCGTGCGCCGGCCCGGTGCCGTTCAGCGGTATTATACGAGAAGCGAGATACCAGAGATTCCATGCGCGAGCAGGCAGTCATGACCGAAAGTAAATCGAGCAGTCTCAAGGAGACCGCCCGCACATTGATCTATGCGGTTGCGATAGCGCTCTTCGTGCGAACTTTCGCGTATGAACCGTTCAACATTCCATCGGGCTCGATGAAGCCGACCTTGCTGGTTGGCGATTATCTCTTTGTGTCAAAGTTTTCCTATGGTTATAGCCGCTACTCGCTGCCCTTCAGCCTGCCATTGTTCAAGGGACGGTTGTTCGGGAGCCTTCCCAAGCGCGGCGACGTCGCGGTGTTCAAGCTGCCGGCCGACAACAGTACCGACTACATCAAGCGCATCGTCGGTCTGCCGGGTGACAAGATGCAGATGATCAACGGCATCCTGCACATCAATGGCGAGCCCGTCGAAGTACGTCGCCTGGGTCTCTTCAAGGATGATGAAAAGGGCCGCATCACCGAGGATCCGCTCTACGAGGAGACCTTGCCGAACGGCAAGACCCATGAAATCCTGGATCTTACCTCATTGGGGGCTTTGGATAACACGAGAGTTTACGAGGTTCCGGAAGGTCATGTGTTCGCGATGGGTGACAACCGCGACAATTCCCTCGACAGCAGGGTCGACCATGTGGGGTTCGTTCCCCTGATCAATCTCATCGGCCGTGCCGATTTCCTGCTGTTCTCGGTCAATGGCAGCGCCAAGCTCTGGGAGCCGTGGAAGTGGCCCTGGGCCATTCGCTACCATCGTCTTTTCCAGCCCATAAACTGAACGTGCCGGGTAAGGACGGGGATACGCTTGCCGCGGTCCAGAACGCCATCGGGTATCGTTTCGCCAACCGTCGCCTGCTGCGTGAGGCGCTCACTCACTCCAGTGCTTCGGCAACAGGCAGCCGCGGTCTCAATCGCTCCAACGAAAGACTTGAGTTTCTCGGCGATCGCGTGTTGGGGCTGCTGGTTGCCGAGATGCTCATCGCCGCCTATCCCGACGACGCCGAGGGAGATTTGTCCAAGCGACAGGATCGGCTGGTACGCAAGCAGACGCTGGCCGATGTTGCCCAGTCTCTGGACCTTGGGGTGGCATTGACGCTGGCACGGGGCGAGCGTCAGAATGGCGGACGCGACAAGGCGGGGATTCTCGCCGATGCCATGGAAGCGATCATCGGGGCGGTTTTCATCGATGGTGGCCTCGAAGCGGTGCGGCCACTGGTCGAAAATCACTGGCGGCACCGGGCGGAGGCGCTCAAGGAACCGCCACGTGACCCGAAGACGGCCCTTCAGGAGTGGGCACAGGCCCGAGCGCTTGGCCTGCCGGTCTATCGCGCGGTGAGCAGCAGCGGGCCATCGCATGCACCGGTATTCACGGTCGCTGTCGAGATTCGCGATCACGGTCGCGTCGAAGGCGAGGGCAGTTCCAAACGCGAGGCCGAAAAGGCGGCGGCTCGGCAGTTTCTCAGCCGCCTGGAGGACTCATGACTTTGGATTCGGATGAAAAGGGTGAGGGCACCGACGGTGCGGCGGTGACGCGGGCCGGTTTTGTCGCATTGCTCGGAGCTCCCAATGTCGGCAAGTCGACGCTGCTGAACCAGCTGGTCGGGACCAAGGTTTCGATCGTTTCACCGAAGGTGCAGACCACGCGTCGGCGGATCATCGGCATTTCGATCCATGATACCACGCAGATCATGTTCATCGACACGCCGGGGGTGTTCTTGCCGAAAAAGCGGCTGGACAGGGCCATGGTCGATGCTGCCTGGGGCGGTGCGGCCGATGCCGATCTCGTCTGCATGCTGGTCGATGCCAAGCGTGGCCTGCGGCAGGAGGAAGGGATGATTTTCGAGCGGCTCGCCGACAGCCGCAAACAGCGGCTGCTGGTGATCAACAAGACGGATCTCGTACGTCCGCCGGTTCTGCTCCCGCTGGTCAAGGAGCTGAATGAACGACTTGATTTCGACGAAACCTTCATGGTTTCGGCCATGAATGGAGATGGGTGCGGGGATCTGGCGGAAAGGATCGCGCAACGCATGCCGCAGGGTCCCTGGCTGTTTCCCGAGGATCAGCTCAGTGATCTTTCCAGCAGGGCGATGGCTGCCGAAATCACTCGTGAGCAGCTTTATCTGCAATTGCATCAGGAACTGCCCTATGCCACCACTGTCGAGACGGAGGCTTGGGCGGAATCGGATGATGGCAGCCAGATCCGCATCGACCAGACGATCTATGTCGAGCGGGCCACGCAAAAGGGCATCATCCTTGGCAAGGGCGGGCGTCAGATCAAGGCCATCGGCGAGGCGGCGCGAAAGGAGCTGGAACCGATCCTTGGAGCACGCGTCCACCTGTTCCTGTTCGTCAAGGTTCGTGAAAACTGGGCCGATGACCGGGAACGTTACCGGGAGATGGGGCTCGACTTTCCGCGATAGTTGCCGTTCAAGGAAGTTCGCGATCGGCACCATGTCATCGACGTGCCGGTCTTGATATGCCGGAGACGGCAGGGCGAGATTGTGTCCATGATGTCTGGTTTGTACGGGAAATCGATGGATTTTTCCGAAAGGCGGTGGGTCGCGAAGGTGCTGGCTTTCGCGATGAGCGTTCAGTTCGGTCTGCTGCCGGCATGCGGTCACGCCGCCGCAATCGACTGGGATGGCAAGCGCCTGTCGATACATGATGCCAGCGGCGCGTTGGTCGATGTTCTTGACGAAGTGGCCCTGACGCTCGGGTCCGGATTGACCATTCATGGCGACCCGGGCGAAGTGCTTGCCAGCTCGGTGCCGTCGGGTGAGCCTGGAGCTGTTCTGCGCGAACTGGTGCGGCCAAACAGCCTGATCATCCGCTATGACGGGGCGACAGGCCTGCCGCGGCAAATCATCGTTCGCGAGGCCGGTCCGGGAGATGGCAGCGGTGTAGGTGGTATTATGGGGCGGTCGGCCGGAACAATGGTAGTGGCACCGCCTCTGGTTGCCGATGTACCGGGTCCGGATGACGAAGCGTTCAAGGAACGGTTGCGATTGCGGGTCAGGCAGGGCGGACCCGAGGCGACCCGCGAGATTGCGCGAATGTCGGCCAGCTCCGAAGCCCGCCCCGAAATGCGGCGGCTTGCACTGGTGGCGCTTTCGAGAATGGGGGGGAGCGAAGCGTTGTCGGCCATGCGAAACGCCCTGCACGATGCCCGGCCTTCCGTGCGGCTGCAGGCAGCCCGTGGCCTCGAACGCCTGTTGCGGGAGCAAGCACAAGGCGACCTGAAGGCAGCCATCCGCAAGGAACCTGCAGAATCGGTGAGGGAAGCCATGCAGCGGATGGTCGACCGGGCTTCCTGATCGTGTCCGGTATCGTCGATGTTTCCCGCCAGGGCGTGCCAAACCTGTACAATCAGGGCGGCCTTCTGTTCAGTCTCCGTCCTGTCTGTGTGTCACGATGCGCCGGCAGGCACAGATCATCTCCCGAATACCACGGATATCCGTGTCATTGCGCAGATTTCTCATGTGCAGAACGTGTTTCATTCGAGCCAGCGACGGATGCGCGAACAGGCTTCTTCGATGGCTTCCGTGGAATTGGCATAGGAAAAGCGTACATAACCTTCACCATGGATACCGAAACTCGTACCGGAGATGATGGCCACACCGGCATCGTTCAAAAGACCGTCCTGCATCTGTCTCGAGGACCGGCCAGTCCCGGTGATGTTGGGGAAGGCGTAGAACGCACCGCCCGGATTGGGGCATGAGAATCCGGGCAACGCGTTGAGTTCGCGGACGATGACCTTGCGCCGCTGGTCAAATGCCCTGACCATTTCTTCGACCATGTCCTGGGGGCCGTTGAGAGCCTCGATGCCCGCCCATTGCGACGCGGCATTCACACAGGAATTGAAGTTGATGGCAAGGCGCGTGGCCTGTTCGGCGAGTTCTTCCGGCCAGACCCCCCAGCCCATGCGCCAGCCCGTCATGGCATAGGTCTTGGACCATCCATCAAGAAGGATGAGCCGGTCGGCAATTTCGGGATAGGTGGTGAGCGAGGCGTGCGGAACGCCATCATAGCACATGCGGGCGTAGATCTCGTCGGACATGACGGCCACCTGCGGGAATGCGGCAAGGCCGGCAACGAGCCTGTCGAGTTCTTCCTTCGGCACCACTCCGCCTGTCGGATTGGCCGGGCTGTTGACGATGATGAGACGGGTGCGGTCCGTGATCTGGGCCAGCAGTTCATCTGCGGAAAAGGCATAGCCCTTGGTCTCGTGCAGCGCGATCGGTACCGCTTTCGCGCCGGTGAACTGGATCATCGAACGATAGATGGGAAAACCCGGGTCGGGGTACATGATTTCCGCGCCCGGCTCGCCGAACATCAGCATGGCAAAGGCCATGGTGACCTTCCCACCGGGAACGACGACGATGCGGTCCGGGTGGATGTCGACCCCGCGTCGGGCCTTCATGTCGGCAGATACCGCTTCGCGCAGAGGGAGAATGCCATTGGCGGGCGTGTAGCCGTGATGCCCGTCGCGCAGCGCCTTGACGGCAGCCTCGACGATATTGCCCGGTGTCGGGAAATCCGGCTGGCCTATCCCGAGGTTGATGATGTCCTTACCCTGTTGCATCAACCGTGTGGCCCGAGCGAGAACCTCAAAGGCGCTCTCCGTGCCAAGACGCGACATGGCTGCAGAAATCTGCATGTTCGACTATCCCCCCCCCGTTTGAAGTCATCTGTCCGGGCGGGAGAAGCGGACCAGCCGGCCTGCATTCAGGCTCTCCCCGCCAAGCGAGGAGGATGATGCCATCCGGCCCTGTCGTTGGCCAGCGATGAATGACGGACCGTACCGGTTTGTCGCGATCGGGCAGGCCATCGGATGAAGCATGCGCCGACAGCGTTCCGGTGTCGCTGACGACCTCAGGGGATGGCTGTCGCTGCGGCTGCCATGGTCAGTCCCCAGAGCACGAAAATGAACACCAGGATGGGGCCCGCGGCGCCAAAGGTCTCGACCTCTTCCCCCCTGTTCTCGGCCGGCAGGCTGGAGGAGGGGATGGCATTCTCATGATTGGTATTGTTCACGATTGTTGATCTTCCACGTCAAACAAGAAGCCATTCGGCTCATATCGGGCCAGGAGAAAGACCTGATGAAGTGAGGGCATGCACTCCTTGGCCGGCGAGGCGTTGTTTTTCAACCTGTAAGTTGAGCATTCAGTGACTTTGCCGGAGGTCTGTGATCGTGCTGCTGCGCACTTGCAGGCCAGACCTCCGGAGTGGCGGGACGGGCATCCGGTCAGGCGGAGCGAAGGTCATCGACGATTTCATGGACATTTGACGAGAGGCTGCTTGCCTGACGGGCAAGATTGTCGCTGAGTGCCTGCAACCGCTCGCTCGCTGCATAGACATTCTGCTGAACCTGGCCAACCTCATCGACGTGGTTCATCACGTCGCGCGTACCGTTTGCGGTGGCGTGGCAGTTGCGCGAAATTTCCTCGGTGGCAGAGCTCTGTTGCTGCACGGCGACGGCAACGCAGTTGGTCGCATCGTCAATGCGCTCGATTGATCTGCGGATCTCCTTGATCGCGTCGACGGCCTTGCCGCTGACATTCTGGATGCCGGAGATCTGGCCGCTGATTTCGGCGGTAGCACTGGCCGTTTGCGCCGCGAGTGTCTTGACCTCCTGCGCGACCACGGCAAAGCCCTTGCCGGCTTCTCCTGCCCGGGCAGCTTCGATCGTGGCGTTGAGGGCCAGCAGGTTGGTCTGCTCGGCGATTTCGGAAATCAGCTGGACAACCTGGCCGATGCGGTCGGCGGCGTCCGCAAGTTCGGCTACCGTGTGGTCGGTGTGCTCGGTCTGCGACACCGTCTCCTGCGAGAAGCTCTGGGCACGGCCCAACTGCTGACTGATTTCGTTGACCGAGGCCAGCATTTCTTCGGCAGCGGCGGCTACCGCCTGTACCTGGGAGTCGGTTGAGCGCATGACGTCCAGGGCCTTTTGCGTCTGGTTGGACGCATCATTGCTGCGCTCCTGCACCTCGCTGGAGTCGGTCTGAATGGCGCGTGATGCCTCGGTAATCATTCCGACCACTTCCCCGAGGCGGCTCTGGATGTCATTGGCGACCCTGTCGATGATGATCCGGGTTTCCGAGCGCGATTGCTCGATGGCGCGGGCCATGTCGCCGATTTCGTCCATCCGGTCGAGACCGGGAATGGCCATGTTCTTGTTGCCCTGGGCCATGGCGGCAATGGCGGTCTGGACTTCTGCCCAGCCCTTGATGGCGCGATTGCGGAACAGCATTGCCATGGAGAGGAGAACCAGCGCCAGCGCCGCACTGAAACCCAGGGTCATATAATAGAAGACATTCGCCCTCGTCACCGAGGCCTGCACTTCAGCTTCGGTCCTCTTGTCGAGCATTTCAAGGAACTCGTCGACATGGACCATGATATCCGCCTTGTACTTGTGGTACTCCGGCGAATGCAGCAGCTGGATCGCACGGTCATGGTCCGGGCTGGCGATCGGGTTGCCGTTCTTGTCGCGACCCTCGACCAGGTTCATGGCCTCGACCTCGAGGTTGACCAACCCGTCGGAATTGGCCTTGGCCTGTTCCAGCTTGTCGAATTCAGCCTGGGTAAAACCGGCCTTGCGCATCAGTTCGAGCAACGGAACGGCCACGGTCGGCGGGTTCGGCTGGGCAATGCCGGCCGAAACGAAGTCCCAGTAGATCCGGTTGTAGTCCTTCGGACGCGGCTTCTTGCCATCCCGAATGGCCAGGACATCCATGTATTGCCGCTTGAAGCTCGGATCTTTCGTGACGACGTAGGTCCGTCCCAGCCTCGTCAGGTCATCGGAACTCTGGCGAAGTTCGTCGGCCAGCAGCATCGATTGATAGCGGTTCTGCTCGGCCTGGTTGGCTTCCTTTTCCGAGACGCTGAAGAAGAACAGGCTGGCCCCCAGTGCCAGCACTACGGCGGTTCCCGTAACCGCCAGGACATTGAACGACTGTGCGATCGAGAAGCGTGAGAAGAACATGATCGATTCGTTCCCGTGGTATTGGGCTGAGGAAGCGTGCATCGTGCGAGGCCAACCGGCCAATCAATAGCCGCAAATCCTTAATAAAGGATTTATCCTGCCGGGGATCTTGTCTGATCGTGATGCTCCATCCGGCTTGGCGGGTTGGATCCGCCGGCTTGCGGCGATGACTGCGGGTCGGCCGGAGCGCTGCCAGTCCTTGAAGAGGCGGGCAGGGGAGAGCGGTCGAGGGCGTCGATCAGCGGGCCGAGCCATGGAAGGTACGGGTCGGAGCGGGAGATCGATCGGGTAAAGAGCTTTTCCCGCACCTGCGCATTGCTGGCCGTGATCACCTGTCGCTTGTTCTTGTGAAAATCGAGACAGGCAGGATGGAACGGAATCTCGCAGTGATCGAGAAGTGAACGTGTCGTGCCTTCGATATCGGCAACGAGGTTTTCGTAGCTGATTTCATGGATCCGGCCCGGCAGGACTTCGTGCCAGTGATTCATCAATTTCTGGTAGAGTCGATAATATTGGCCGAGCTCCGTAAGATCGTAGGAATAGTTTTGCCCGATGGCAAATTTGAGGAAATACATGGACAGGCAGCTGTCCAGGGGATTTCTCTTCACATGTATGATCTTCGCCCTGGGGAGAATGCGCTGGATCAGGCCGATGAACAGGAAATTGTACAGCAATTTGTCAGTGAATCGATTTGCCTCCGTGCCTGCCCGGTCACGCAGCTTCTTCATGTAGTCGCGGCCGAGAATGGCGGCCGTGTCGCTCTTGAACATCAGCAACGGTTCGGGGAACGGCTTGAGCGCTTCGTTGCAGAGCCGGTCGGAGATCTGGCGCATGAAGGGAACCTCGCCCGCGCCGGCAACGTCGGGATGCGCGGAAATGATCTGTTCGACCAGCGTGCTGCCCGAGCGTGGCGAACCGATGATGAAGATGGGCGATTCCTGACACACGTCGACATCGATATGGCCGAGACCGGCAAAGTATCCGGTGTCGCAGGTTTCCATGATGCGGGTTACCGTCGCGATCTCCCGACCGATATCGTAATCGAGTGTCGAGCGGTGCAGCGTGTTGGCGCGCGAATAGGCCGAGAACGCTTCCTCGTGGCGAGCGGCCCGATCGAAAATGGTGCCGAGGCCGAAGCCGATCAGGACGCGATCCGCGATCGGCAGCCGTTCGTCTTCGAACCTTTCCGCCATGTGCCTGACCATCGCGTCATCGGCACCGTACTGGCGCCCGATGGCCAGTTGCCGGAAGGCTTCCGGATGGTCGGCATCGATGGATTGGACATGGCGGAAAAAATCCATCGCCTCTTCGAACCGGCCCGACCGTATCAGGGAAGTACCGAGATTTGAGATGGCTGCGGAGTTGTCGGGATTGAGCTCGATGACTTTTTCGAGAAGTTCTATCGCGCGATGGGGTGAGCCATTGTTGTCGTACAGGATGGCAAGGTTGATCATCGCCAGAACGAAGTTCGGCCTCAGTTCGAGCGAGCGTTCGAGATGGAAGATGGCGAGATCCGTTTCGCCCAGTTCCATCAGCGTGTCCCCCAGTGTCTTGTGGGCCTCGCTGCGTTGAGGATCGAAGGCTATCGCCTTTTCAAGGAGATGGCGGGCGATCTGGTATTGTCCTTCCCTGAAATAGATGAAGCCCAGTCGCGAATAGACATTCCCATCTTCCGGATACAGCTTTTGTGCCCGCAGCAATATCTCCTTGGCGGGTGCGAGTTCGTCGAGGCTGAAAAGAACGACGCCGAGATTGAGCAGGGTTTCGCCATCCTCGGGCTTGAGCTCAAGCGCTTTCAAGAGCCGGTCGCGGGCTTCGGCATGACGTTTGAGTTCGTGGCATGAAACTCCGGTGACCTTGTAGCCGAAGGCCTGGTCGGGCCAGCGTTCGATGAAGCGATTCCCATGTTCGATGGCATCGTCAAAACGACGCCGGGCGAACAGGTCCAGAAGTTCGCGCGATTCCCGGTCGAAGCGTTGGCTGGTCATCCCGGCGTCCGATGGGAGGCGGCAGTCCACGGATACCTGCTTGTCGCGATTGCGCCGTCGTTCGCTGGACTTTCTTTTCAAGGAGAGTTTTGACATCAGGAAAACTCCGGCACTGTTGCGACAATGGCGAATGACATCCCGGTCAGCCGTCGGCTGGAAGGCATCCATCCACCTCGAAGTCGGGAACAAGCTGGCTGGCCATGCGGGCTATGGTGAAACCCTCGCCGAGGAGCGAGGTGAGCGGCTTTGATCGTCTCAGGACGGCTTCGGCGGATGGCACATCGACCGGCTGGCCGTGGCGGTCCACGACCTCCGAGACGAGGCAACGGGCAAGACGCCGGTTGACCTGTATGCCGAACCACGTCCCTTCCGGGAGGTGAATGACCTCCCGCAACAGGGGGTGCACGTCACGATGCAGCGGCAGTGAACCCCACAGATAGAGATCGCCGTCGATGAGATAGCCGCGCAGACCGTCGATCGGGTCGGCATAGCGCTGCAACTCGTACCACTCGCGACCGTGCGGGTTGAGGAAGATCTCGACCAGTCCGACACCGCGACCCACGAGACTTGCAAAATGTGCCATGTCTGCCAAAGCCCCTGAAAGCGTGATTTGATCGTCCCGAGGAATAGCCCATCAAGGTTAACATCGTGTTGACGCTGGTCAGGCAGATCCCGGAAACATGGAACCCGTTTTCCCCGCAGCGACATGGATGTCGCCAAAATTGACGGGCGCTGGTAAGGAGTGCGCTGGTCTGTCGAGGGAGGATGGGCATGAATTTCGAGGAATACCGCAGGGAGGATGCGGTCGGACTGGCTTCGCTCGTGGCCCGCGGGGACGTCAAGCCGGTCGAGTTGCTGGATCTGGCGCTTGCCCGTCGCGATGAGGTTGACGGCGATCTCAACACCATCACGATCGACGACGAGCCCTTCGCGCGCCGGACTCTTGCCGATGTGTTGCCCGTGGGGCGGTTCAGCGGCGTCCCGTTCCTGCTCAAGGACCTTTATGCCTTTTTGGGGGGGACGGCCATCAGCAATGGCAGCCGGCTGGTCGGATCCTTTGTGGCACCCCACGAGAGTACGCTGATCGCGCGCATGAGGCAGGCAGGCGTCGTGATCTTCGGCAAGACCAATGCGCCCGAATTCGGCCTCAACGTTACCACCGAACCGAAACTGCACGGTCCCACCCGCAATCCCTGGAATCGCGAATACATGGCCGGAGGCTCGTCGGGCGGTTCGGCAGCGGCAGTGGCGGCCGGGATCGTCCCCATGGCGCACGCCACGGATGGCGGGGGATCGATCCGCATTCCCGCGTCGTGCTGCGGCCTCGTGGGCCTCAAGCCGAGCCGCCAGCGCAATCCCACGGGCCCCGATCTCGGCGAGGGCTGGAACGGTCTCGCCTGCGGCCATGTCATCAGTCGCTCGGTTCGCGATACAGCCTTGATGCTGGACGCGCTGAGCGGTCCGGAACCGGGCGACATCTATGCCTGCCCTCCTTCGCCGGTGACCTTCAGCGAGGCGCTGGAAATCGAGCCCATGGGGCTGCGCGTGGCGTTGATGCTCGACACGCCTTCGGGGCAGCCGGTGCATGACGATTGCCGCGAGGCGACGCTGGTCGCGGCGAAGGCGCTGGAGGAGATGGGCCATCATGTCGAGGAAGCCTGTCCGAAGCTCGATGCCGCCGCCCTTCGCGATGCGATGATGGTCGTGGTCTGCGCCAATGTCGCCAATGACCTGCCGACCTGGTCGAAGATGACCGGCCATCCGGTCAACGAGGAGAATGTCGAGCGCTGCACCCTTCTCATGATGGAGCGGGGGTTCGGGCTGCCGGCTGCCCGGCTGGTCGGTGCCTTGCAGATCATCCAGCGTGCCGCCCGCACGCTTGGCCGCTTTTTCCAGAGTTACGACCTGCTGCTGTCGCCAACCCTGGGTCTGCCGCCGGCAAGGCTGGGCTGGCTCGATCAGGACATGGACGATCTCGATGTCTATGTCGAACGCCAGATGGCCCAGGTGCCATTGACGCAGATTTCCAACATGACCGGCCTGCCGTCGATCAGCCTGCCGCTGCATTGGAATGGCGGCGGTCTTCCCATTGGCGTAATGCTGGGCACGCGTCTTGGCGGAGATGACTTGCTGGTGAGCCTGGCGGCGCGGCTGGAGGAAGCCCGGCCGTGGAAACATCGTCATGCGCCGGTCTGACGAGCCGTGTGATTTTCTTGTGCGGTGGAATTTTCCGTTCTGCAGATGTGTTCATCGAAGAAACTAAAACGAGGAGTAGAAATGCAATTCGCGGATCCTGACCAGAAGATGCTGGTGATTGCCATGGACCACGGACGGGCCATGGGCGCGGTGAGGGGGCTTGAAGATCCGGGCGCGGTGATCGAGACCGTCATCGACGCAGGCGCGGATGCCATCATGACCAGTTTCGGCATCGTCAAGCGCTATCACGAGAACCTGATCGGGCGAATCCCCACCTATATGCGTCTCGATGGAGGGCCTTCGCTGATCAGGGAAAAGTGGCTGGAAAATGAGGAATGGCAGCTCCTCCATGATTTCTCATTGGCCCGCGAACTCGGTGTGGAAGGCGGCTGCGTAATGTATTTCATGGGTGCGCCCTGCGAGAGCGCCACCATGCAGATCGTTGCCGATTGTGCCCATGACAGCTTCGAGGCCGAGATGCCGCTCATGGTCGAGGCCCTGCCCTGCAAGCATCCGGGCATTCCGGACACCAACGATGCGCAGATGATGGCCGATGCCTGTCGCATTGCCTTCGAGCATGGCGCGGATATCCTCAAGACCTACTATCCCGGTACGGTCGATGGATTTCGCAAAATCGTGGAATCCACACCCGCACCCGTGTTGATTGCCGGCGGGCCCAAGCTCGACAGCGATCTTGCCGTACTGGAGATGGTTGCCGGCACGATGGAAGCGGGTGGCAGGGGCGTCGTCTTCGGGCGCAACATCTGGCAGCACGCCAATCCGGCCGGCATGGTTCGCGCCCTGCATGCGGTAATTCATTCCGGCGCCCGCGCGAGCGATGCCGAAGGCCTGCTGCACAAATGACAGGCGGGCCTCTGATCGGCGGCATCGATGCCGGTACCAGCCGGATCCGCGCAATCGTCTTCGAGCCCGATGGCCGCGTCGTCGCGACCGATGAGAGGCCCACTCCGGTCACCGTGCTCGGCGAGGGTTCGGCCGAGCACGATATGGACAGCATCGTCTCCGCGGCCATGGAGGCCCTGAACGGTGCGCTGGCACAGCTTGACAATCGCCGTCGCGTGGTCTCGCTGGCGGTCGCCAGCTTCGGTGAGGCCGGCACCCTGGTCGATGGCAAGGGCCGCCCGCTGTGCGAAGTGATCGCGTGGTACGATACGCGTACTGCTGGCGAACTCACCGAACTGAACGAGTGGATCGATGCCCGGAGCCTGCATGCGGTCACCGGCCTCTGCCCCGATCCGACCTTCACCCTGCTCAAGCTCCTCTGGCTGAAGAAACACCGTGCCGAGGCGTTCGGCGCGGCTCATTGCTGGCTTCACATTGCCGACTATCTGGCTTTTTACCTGTCGGGTGTCATGGGCACCGATACGAGCCTTGCATCGCGCACCATGGCGCTGGATCTGGCCAATGGCTGCTGGTCAAACGAGATTCTCGATGCGGCCGGCATTCGCAGGAGCATCCTCGCCGAACTGCTGCCGATGGGGATGAAACTCGCGACCGTGCGCCCGGAACTCGCATCGCGGCTGGGGCTTGATCCCGCCTGCGTGGTGGCGACGGGCGGGCACGACCATGTGGCCGCGGCGGTCGCGATAGCCGCCAACCGGCCCGGGACGCTGATGGACAGCATGGGGACGGCCGAAGCGCTCAGTCTTGCCCATACGGCACCGATGCTGCGGCCGGAGGTCGGGCAGGTGGGCCTCAACCAGGGACTCATCGAGGTCGGCGGCGAAAGGAGCTATTACCTGTTCGGCGGGCTTCCGACATCTGCCGGTGCGATCGAATGGTTCAGGAGGTCCATGACCGGTGGCGAGGATCATGCGCAACTGATCGCTGCAGCGCGCGACGTGCAACCGGGTAGTCAGGGGGTGGGCTTTTTCCCGCATCTGCGGCTGGGGTCGCCGCCCTATCCCGATCCGGTCGCCCGCGGTGCGTTCTACGGGCTGGGTGCGGATATCGGGCGGGCGGTGCTCTATCGCGCCGTACTTGAGGGAGTGGCACTCGATACTGCCCATATCCTGCACTCGATGCTGCGTTTTTATCCGCGGGACAGCGTCGGGCGGATCATCGCCGTTGGTGGCAGTACACGCAACGACCTGCTGATGGAGATCAAGGCGGCACTGTACAATCGGCCCATCGAGATTGCCGTGATGCCCGAGGCCGTCTCCCTGGGTGCTGCCATGCTGGGTGGTATGGCCGCCGGCGTCTACGCTTCACTGGGTGAAGCGCAGGCGGCATGCAGGCCCTTGTCGCGCCGGGTGGAACCTGATCCCTCGCTGCTGTGGGCACCGCGGGAGAAGCTCATGATGCGCTACGCCCACGGTTATCTCCTCAAGCGCGAATTATGCAACTCGCAGACGATGTGACGATGGCTCCACCCACCCGTGGCTCAGATCCCGCATAGCTCCCGGTTGGGAACGATGGTGGCCTTGACCGCGCGCATCTCGATGGCGGCGCTGATCGCATCGCCGATCTCCTTTTCGCCGAAGCCGAAAAGGGTCTGCATCCTCGACCAGGGATAGCGGTCGCGGGCGCGGTCGAGCATGTCGACTCCCTTGGGCAGGTCATTGGCGGTAAAGGCCCAGGACCCCAGCAGATTGATGTCCTTGGTGCATATCCGGTGCCAGTTTGTCATGATGGGGCCGGCATCGGTAAACTGTCCCATTTCGACATAGGTCCCGCCATCGCGCAGGTATTCGATTCCTTCGGGACCGGCGGACGGGTGGCCAGAGCAGTCCATCACCAGATCGGCGCCATAGCCCCCGACGATGGCGCGGACGGCATCAATGCGGGATTGCGCCGTGGTATGGGTCTCGATGTCGACCGTCGCCTCGGCGCCGAATGCACGGGCGAGTTCGAGGCGGGGGGTCTCCGGGGCGCCGACGGCAATCACCCGTGAGGCCCCCATCTCCTGGGCGGCGGCGATGGCGAGGATGCCGATGGGTCCCGTACCCTGGATGACGGCCGTGGCTCCCCATGGAAAGCCGCCGACCCGCTGCGCCCGTTCGAAACCGCGAATGCAGGAGGTGAGGGGCTCGGACAGCGAGCCGAGCAGGAGGGGCATGTCGTCCGGCAATTTGTACATCTTGGTGCCGGGCAGCATCTCCAGGTCGACATAGACCGCTTCGGCCCATCCGCCCCAGAGATGCGGCGGTTTGTCAAAACCCAGATAGCGTCCGTAATAGACGGGCGTAAGGCATTTGTTGGCCTGTTCAGGATAGCGCTTGCACCAGTCGCAGAAGCCGCAGGGCATGAGCGGTGGCAGCATGATCTTGCTGCCCACACCGATCGGCTTGCCGGACCAGTCGTGGGTGAGTTCGTCACCCTTTTCGACGATGACGCCAGCCAGCTCGTGACCGAGCGTGAACGGCCAGGGCAGGGGCTTGGGCCAGTGTCCCTTGAGGATGTGCAGGTCCGTTCCGCAGACCCCGCAGCAGCCGATCTGGATCAGGGCGGCCTTCGGCCCGATCGGCGGCCGCTTGACCTCGCGGATGACGGGCGGGGCGCCCGGTCCGTCAAAGGTCGCAACGCGAATGCTGTCCATGGGTTCCTCTCCCCTCGGGTTCATGTCATTGTCCTGGCCGGTCTTGCATCGCGCGGCAAAGTCCTTGACCTGTTGTCGGCATGCAGGCCTGGAGTTTATGGCGTTGTCTTTTTTCTTCGACCAGACCATTCCTCATGTTGAGGAAAAACTTGTCATGCAGGAGGATACAACCGTGACTGGACCCGTTCAGACCAGCTTGCGTCAGCGGATCGAGCAGGCATTGCAGCCGGTCGGTCTCGACATCGAGGACCAGTCGGCGCGCCATGAGGGGCATGCAGGTGCACGTCCTCAGGGTGAAAGCCATTTCGCGGTAACCGTGGTGAGTCCCGCCTTTGCCGGGATGAGCCGCGTCGCCCGCCAGCGTGCGGTACTTGACGCGGTCGGCGACCTCATGCGCTCGGAGATCCACGCCCTTTCGATCACTGCCCGGGCACCCGGGGAATGATTTCCCGCCAGCCTCGCCGCAGGATCGAAAAGGGTGGGGGCAGGGGATCAGGCAGCGGTGCCTGAGCCGTACTGGTCGCCATAGATGAGGGTTTCCGCTCCGCGCAATTCTTCTTCGAGGCTGCCCCGGATGGCCTCGTAGAGGTCGCGTATCGAAACGATGCCGAGCACGTCACTGCCATCGAGCACGGGCAAATGGCGGAAGTGCCGCTCACTCATCGTTTCGAGTGCGAGGGTTCCGCTATCACTGGGCTTCACCGTGATCGGGTCAGCTGTCATCACTTCGGAGACTTTCGTCGATTGGGGATTTCTGCCCTTGGCGATGACCCGAAAGACCATGTCACGTTCGGTCAGGATACCGACGAGCTTGGCATCGTGCATGACCAGCACGGCGCCGATGCGACGCTCGGCCATGAGTTCGGCAGCTTCCTGCGCCGATGAGTCGGGGCCTACGCAGCACAGGGCCTGCTGGCCATCGATGACACCGGGCATGATTTGTCGTTTCATGTCGTCACTCCCTGGTTGCTTGCACCTGTCGTGATCCGCATGTCATGGTCTCGCGCGTCGCGCCGTCGGTCAAGTCCAAACGATGGTATTACTTGCTGTTGTTGTACCGTTCGATTCCCTCGACGATCAGGCTCCTGGCCTCGTCGGTATCGCCCCAGCCCAGAACCTTCACCCATTTGTTGGGCTCCAGGTCCTTGTAGTGCTCGAAGAAGTGGGCGATCCGCTGGAGGTCGATTTCGGGGACGTCCTTGAAGCTGCGCACCTTGCGGTTGATCTGCGTGATCCGGTCGATCGGCTTGGCGAGGATCTTCTCGTCCATGCCGGCCTCGTCCTGCATCTTGAGGACGCCGATCGGATTGACCTGCATGACTGCGCCGGCCTGAACCGGCATGCGTCCGATGACCATCACGTCGATGGGATCGCCGTCTTCGGCCAGAGTGTGCGGAACGAAGCCATAATTGCAGGGGTAGAACATCGTCGTATAGAGATAACGGTCGACGAAGATAAATCCCGAATCCTTGTCGAACTCGTACTTGATGGGATCCGAACGGAGCGGAACCTCGATCACGACATTAATCTCTTCGGGTGGATTTTTGCCGATAGGCAGTTTTTGAAGATCCATGTCTTTCCCTTGGGCTTGGAAGTCCGAATTCAGTTGAATTCAACGAAAAGGGTTCAGCGCCATGTGGCAACAGGTGGCAACGACATCAAGATCGCCTCGGTATTGCCCCCGGTTTCGAGGCCGAAGCGTGTGCCGCGGTCGTAGATCAGGTTGAACTCGGCATAGCGGCCCCGCCGTTCGCACTGGTAGGCGCGCTGCTCGTCGCTCCAGGGCTCGTTCATGCGTCGGGCGACCAGCTTCGGATAGATGTCGAGGAAAGCCTCGCCGACCTCCTTGGTGAAGGCGAAATGACGATCGTGCTCGCCTTCGAGGTAGTCGTAGAAGATGCCGCCGACGCCGCGATGCTCTCCCCGGTGAGGCAGGAAGAAATACTCGTCCGCCCACGCCTTGAAGCGCTCGTAGGCGTCAGCGGAGTAGCTGTCGCAGGCCTGCTTCAACCGGGCATGAAATGCGGTCGTATCGGCGTCATCGGGATAGATGGGGTTGAGATCCGCACCGCCGCCGAACCAGGTCTTGCCGGTGCGGATGTGTCGCGTGTTCATGTGGGCGGGCGGGGCGTGCGGATTGCGCAGGTGGGCGACCAGCGAAATGCCGGAGGCCCAGAATTGCGCGCCGTCCGCCGTGCCCGGGATCTGGTTCCTGAATTTCTCGCTGAATTCGCCATGCACGGTGGAAACGTTGACGCCGACCTTCTCGAACACGCGACCCCGCATGACGCTCATCACGCCGCCACCGCCGCCATCGCGCTGCCACGTTCTGCGCTCGAAACGGCCAGGCGCCATGCCGGTCGCATCCTGTCCCTCATAGATGTCCTCAAGGGTCTCGAAGGCGGCACAGATCCGGTCGCGCAGGCTTTCGAACCAGTCCCGTGCACGCTGCTTGTCACTTTCACTCAAGGACCCGAACCTCGCTGACCGTTTTCGGACCCGCGTTCGCGGAATTCCGAATAAATTTCCGAATTTTCTGGAAACTGCCCGAAGGCAGGAGTGTTGGCCATGCGGCACGAGTTCTCATGTCCCGTCCCGCTAGCTCGAAAGCGCCCGTGCGAGACCGGCCACTCCTCGCTCGATCAGTTTTTCCGGCACGCCGGCATAACCCAGCAGCAGGCCCTGGCGCGGATGATGCGCACGGTAGTAGCTGGAGAGTGGCGGTGCCTCGACTCCATGGCGGCGTGCGGCCACCGCGAGCTTGCGGTCGTCGATGCCCGCGGCCAGCGAGGCTACCAGATGCATCCCGGCCTCCGACGGATGGGCCGCGATCAGGCCATCCGGCATTTGTCCCAGCGCATCCAGCAGCATCTGCTGGCGTTCGGCGTACAGGGAGCGGGTGCGCCGGACATGGGCGGCGAGCGAACCCTCCTCGATGAATTCCGCCAGGGCGGGCTGCGCCAGTGTCGAGGGATGGGTGTCGGTCAGCCGGCGCACGGCCTTGAAACTCGCCACGAGATGTTCGGGTACGACCATGTAGCCCAGCCGCAGGCCCGGGAACATGACCTTGCTCATGGTCCCGACATAGATCACGCGGCCATCGGTATCCAGTCCCTGCAGGGCCGCCAGCGGACGGCCGGTATAGCGGTACTCGCTGTCATAATCGTCTTCGAGCACGAAGGCGTCCGCCTCTCGCGCCCATTCGAGGAGTTCGAGGCGGCGTGCCAGCGTCATCGTCACCCCGAGCGGGTATTGGTGCGAGGGGGAAATGCAGGCCATCCGCGCCCGTGGCGACAGGTGGCGGCCTTCGGTCACCGACAGTCCCTCCTGGTCGACCGTGAGCGGCACGAGCTGTGAACCGGAGGCAAGCAGGGCGCCGATCAATCCGGGATATCCGGGATCCTCGACCCATACCTCGTCGCCGGGATCGAGCAGCACGCGGGCGGCAAGATCGAGCGCCTGCTGCGCCCCGCTGACGATGAAGACCTGTTCGGCCCTGCAGCGCACCGCCCGGCTCGCCCCGAGATAGCGCGCGAGGGCTTCGCGCAGCGGACCGTAGCCGGCGGGATCGCTGCCGATGAGGAAGCTCTCGGGCGGATTGCGCCAGTGTCGCTGCAGCAGCCGCGCCCAGTCCTCGAACGGAAACGCTGCCAGTTCCGGCAGGCCCGGGGCAAAGGCGCGCGGTCTGGAAGTGCCCGTCACCATCGAAGTGAGATAGGTGCCGCGCTTTGACGGTCCCGGTGGCTGGACGACCTGCGGGAGCGAATCCACATGGCCCGGTCGTGCATTGAGGGCATGCTCCGGCAACAGCTCGCTGACGAACGAGCCGGCGCCGATCCGCCCCTCGATATAGCCCTCGGCCAGCAGCTGTTCGAACGAGGCCAGCACGGTATTGCGCGAGACCCGCAGATCGGAGGCCAGGGAGCGACTCGATGGCAGCCGTGCTCCCGGCCGGAGGCGGCCATCGAGGATGGCTTCGCGCAGGGCGAAATAGAGTTGCCGGTGCAGCGGTATCGACGATGCCTCGTCGAGGGAGACGCTGGCCAGGTAAAGTGGCCCTTTGCGGGGTGGGCGGGACATCGTGGTCGAGGGCTCCAAAATGGAGCCCTCGTATAGCGATCCGTGCGGTGATTTTCCAGCCAATTTCACGCCTGAGCGGCCTGGCCCTTCAGCAGCCCGGCGATCGTGTCCATCCGTTCCAGCGCTTCGATGATGCCGGGCGACACCTGATACTCGCCACGGTCGCATGTCGCGATACCTGCCTGCATCAGGGCCGTGAGGGCGAGGAAGCCTCCGGGCGGCAGGGTTGTCGCCAGTTCCCCGGCATTCAGGCCATCGGCAAGCAGGTCGATGACCGCCCGCACCTCCTGCCGGAGATCGGTGCGTCGCAATGCCACCAGAAGGGTGGTCGTGACGGGGGTGGCGTTGTCCCCGAGACTTTGGGCGGCATCGCTCAGCTCCCGGCGGGTGGATTCGAGCGTGTCGTCGCAACAGCAGCGCGAGGCGAGCATGCGCAGCGCCAGCGGATTGCCATCGATTTGCTCCACCAGATGGGGAAGGTCGGCATCGTTGCCGGCGATATGACTGGCAATCGCGAAAAGAATGTCGCGGACGGCGACTTCGTCCAGGCGGGCCAGGACCACGCGATCGATATCGGCTCCGACGAAGCGATCGCTGTCCACAGCACTGGCAACCAGTTTCGCACCCGTTCGCCGGACCAGATCGAGCAGTTCTCCGGTCAGGGTCGCGGCCCGGCCCGGCTCCATGCCGCGGCCGAGATCGTCGACCACGATGAGTGTCGGTTGTTCTTCGAGCAGGCGTTCGATGTATTCCGGTGTTTCTCCCGGCGGATCGATTCCCATGGATGTCGCCAGCATCCGCCGGATTCGCACGATGTGGCCGATCCTCGTGGCACGCAGGAAACAGCGGCGGATGCAAAAGCGGATCGCGATGGTGGGGTCGTGAATGATCGCCTGCAGCATCGCGGACCGGCCCGCGCCGGCCATTCCTTCGATGAACACGCCATTGCAGTCGCCACCTTCGAGCAGGGCCGTCGCGTGCTCCAGTTCCTTCATCCGGCCATGCAGTTTCTTTCTGGTCGGCAGGGTCGCCAGCATGTGCGGGGTGGCCGGCGCATGGAACGCCATCGGCGCTTCCGCAAGGCCGTTGCGCGGCAGGTTACGGCTGTGCATGAGCACGTTGTCCATGACCTCGTCGAGCCGCGCATGGAAATCGGGACGTGGCAGCGAACACACCAGTATGACATGCTGGTGGCCATTCAGGGGGGCGAATTCCAGCTTCCGTTGCCGCTCGGGGATATTTTCCGGCGGATCGAAGTGAAACGCCATCACCGTCTTGTCGGCCGCAGCGGCCTTGTCGAGATTGCTGCCGGCAATCATCCGTTCGATGGACCAGGACTTCGACGAGAGCAGCATGACGAAGCGGCTCTGGGCAATTCCCTTTTGCAGCCTTTCTTCCAGTCTCGGGCTGCCGGGACCGCCGGAATGGCAGATTCTGGCGCCATCGAACAATCCGATCAGCCGTC